>JAVWLC010000275.1:0-2820 GCA_036638175.1 Raoultibacter sp.
GTCGAGCGAATACAGCCGGCGGTGCTCGCGGATCGCGTAGCGGTCCGTCATGCCTGCAATGTAATCGGTTACCGCGCGCAAGTCATCGCCTTCTGATATGGCACGATACTCAGAGGGAACCTCTTCCATGTGGTCAACATAGTAGTCGAACAAATCGCCCAACAAGTGCGTTGCTTTGCGAACTTCTTCAAGCACCTGAGGTGCCGTATACACACGATCAAACAGGAACTTCCGAAGTTCACTCATGGCGGTCCACAGAGGATCGCTCATAGCAATGTCGCCTTGTGTTTGGGAAGTTTTCACCATATCCAAAACGAGCGTCTGAATGCGAGCCGAATGGTCAGGACCAAGTTTTACGTGCGTCGATTCGGGGAGATCTCCCTCACGAAGAAGGCCTGCACGGATTGCGTCATCAATGTCATGATTAACATAAGCAATGCGATCAGCCGTTGCTACAATGCGACCCTCAAGTGTCTCAGCGCGTTGGGAACCCGTGTGACAAGCAATACCATCGCGCACTTCAGGCGTAAGATTCAGTCCTTTACCAGCATTTTCGATCAGTTCAACAACACGTAAACTCTGTTCGTTGTGACGATAAAGCAACCCGATTTCAGACGCACTACCCTTGATGCCCCGATGTTTCGCCAAGCTGAGCGAAATAGCTTCTTCACCCGTATGCCCAAACGGAGTATGTCCAAGATCATGCCCAAGCGCAATTGCTTCAGTGAGGTCCTCATTAAGACCAAGAGCTCGAGCAATGGTGCGGGCAATCTGAGAAACCTCAAGAGTATGAGTCAATCGCGTGCGAAAGTGATCGCCCTCAGCAGCTAAAAACACTTGCGTTTTATGCGACAGACGTCGAAACGACTTCGTGTGCAGTATCTTATCTCGATCACGCTGATAATCATTGCGAAGAATATCGGGCTCGGTCGAACGTGCGCGCCCTTCGCCCTCATCAGCAAAGGATGCCTCCTCAGAGAGTCTTGCGTGTTCGTATACCTCTTGATCTTCGCGGTAGATAATACGCATGCGTCCTCCTTCGGGTTCGGTAGACATCGATTCTCAGTTTAACAGATGACCTGATCGGATGAATCATCGCGCAGCATTGCAGCAGCAATTTCGGAAGGCTTAAAAATGCCACACTCGGTCACAATTGCGGTTATTAAGGATGCGGGAGTCACATCAAATGCGGGGTTATAGATATCCACACCAGGGGTCTCATATGCTGACACCTCAGAAGCGGCACGTTGCTCGATAGGGATATCCGAACCATGAGGTGTCTCTGGATCAATTGTTGAAGTTGGAGCGGCAACGTAAAAGGGAACATTGTGATAGCTTGCCAATACAGCAAGTCCATAGGTTCCAATCTTATTCGCCGTATCACCATTTGCCGCAATACGATCTGCGCCAACGATAATGGCATCAATCTCACCTTGAGCCAATACGCTTGCAGCCATGTTGTCGCAGATAAGCGTACAGGGTATCCCAACGCAAGCGAGCTCCCACGCTGTAAGCCGTGCGCCCTGCCCCACTGGTCGTGTTTCATCAGCGAAAACGTGTGTGATCTTGCCCTGCTCAGCCGCCGTGTATATGACACCAAGTGCTGTCCCGTAAAACGCGGTTGCAAGACTACCAGCATTACAGTGCGTTAGCACCATGGTTCCTGCCTCAAAGAGCGTTGCGCCGAATGCACCAATTGCACGATTTGTCTGCTCATCTTCAGCGATCATCGCGTTCGTTTCGTCGCACAAAGCCTCTTTGATCTGCTCAGCGGCAGTGCCTTGCGCTGCTAGGGTTTTTGCCACCGAAAGAGCGTGGTTTACCGCCCATGAAAGATTGACTGCAGTCGGTCGTGCTTCTGATACCTTTTGCGCTATCGCCTCCAGCTCAAATACAAGCTCACCACCAGTTTTTGCGGTTGACTCATTTGCGGCATAAAGCGCAAGAGCCGCTGCACCCGCAACTCCAATAGCTGGGGCCCCGCGTAAAGCCAGTGTTTTAATAGCTGCAATAACCTGATCATGGGTTACTAAACTGAGGTATTCAAGCACTTGAGGAAGTTTTCGCTGATCAACAATGATCGCACACAGTTGGGCATGCTCGCTTTCGCGAAGCACTATGGTTTTCGGAAGCTTCTCTAGTTGCATACTTCGTCCTTCAGATGCTTTCAGGTCAACATAGCTATACAAACAGGGCCCGCCGAAGCGAGCCCTGTATAATTCTTACGAGGTGCACCGTTCGCGGATCGAGGTTTACTTGTTCTCAATCGCAGCCTGAGCAGCAGCCAAGCGGGCTAGCGGCACACGATAGGGCGAACAGCTCACATAGGTCAAACCAATCTTGTGGAACATCTTCACGGAGTCAGGATCGCCACCGTGCTCACCGCAAACACCCAAGGTGATATCAGGATTGGTCTCGCGACCCTTTACGCAGCCCATGTCAACCAATGCCGCAACACCAGGGTCGACGGTTTCAAACGGGTTGTACGGAATGAGCCTACGCTCGAGATAGCGAGGGATAAACTTTGACTCAACGTCGTCACGCGAGAAGCCAAATGTGGTCTGCGTGAGATCGTTGGTACCAAAGCTAAAGAAGTCAGCTCTTGTAGCAATCTCATCAGCGGTTACTGCAGCACGCGGAAGTTCGATCATTGTTCCAATAGGAATATCAAGCTCAATGCCTTCTTCTTCGCAAACCTGCGCGATAACTTGCTCACACTCATCGCGAAGAACGGAGAGCTCAGGCAGCACCGATACGAGCGGAATCATGATCTCTGGCTCAGGGTTCAAGCCCTCCTTCTTCAGACGGGCCATAGCCGTT
>JAVWLC010000275.1:2830-3707 GCA_036638175.1 Raoultibacter sp.
TACAGAATTGCCAAACGGCAACCGCGCAAGCCAAGCATTGGGTTTGCTTCACTCATGGCATCGATCTGTTCCATAAGGCTGCGCTTTTCAGCGATATCGGTAGCAGGAGCACCTGTTGCTTCCATGCGTGCGATCTCAACATCAAGCTCACGAGGGCTGTCAAGGAACTCATGCAGCGGCGGATCAAGCAGGCGGACAACAACAGGCAGGTCATTCATTGCGCGGAACATGCCCAAGAAATCACCCGTCTGAGCTTCGAGCAGATCAGCGAGAGCCTTCTCGCGGATAGCGGGATCTTCATTTAGGATGAACGACTGGATGATCTGCTTGCGATCACCAAGGAACATGTGCTCGGTACGGCACAGACCGATGCCTGCAGCGCCAAATGAACGAGACAGTTCAGCATCTTCAGGGTTATCTGCGTTAGCGCGCACGCCCATCGTGCGGAATTCATCGGCCCACTCGAGGATGGTATCAAGATCACCCGTCAATTCAGGAAGGACAAGCTCAACAGCTCCAAGCACAACAGAACCCGTCGTGCCGTCAATTGAAATCATATCGCCTTCTTTGATGACGATATCGGTTCCAAGGACGGACGCTTCTTTATGTTCAGCATCGATCTTGAGGGTTTCAACACCGCAAACGCACGGTGCACCCATGCCACGAGCGATAACAGCAGCATGTGAAGTCTTGCCGCCATGAGAAGTCAAAATACCCTCAGCTGCAATCATGCCTGCAAGGTCATCGGGGTTGGTTTCCCAGCGAACAAGCACGCACTTGCGGCCCGCTTCAGCAACAGCAACAGCGTCAGTTGCGGAGAAAACAGCTTCGCCAACCGCTGCACCAGGGCTTGCGTTGAGGCCCTTGGCAACAACAT
>JAVWLC010000276.1:0-3677 GCA_036638175.1 Raoultibacter sp.
GGTGTTGCGTGCGAATGCGAATGTCACAACGGTCTTCATGTTTGCGAAGATCACTTTATTGTTGAAATCATCAATCCCGAAACTCTGCAGCCAGTCCCTGATGGACAGTGGGGCGAAGTTGTTTTCACGACGCTCACCAAAGAGTGCTCGCCGCTCATTCGCTATCGCACGCGTGATATTTCGCGCATTATTCCTGGCACCTGTGAGTGCGGTCGTACTTTTAGGAAGATCGATCGTATTTCTGGACGTACCGATGATATGCTCATTATTAGGGGTGTTAACGTATTCCCATCTCAGATTGAAGAGGTTATTACTGGATTTGAGGAGATTGCGGCTCAATACCAGATTATTCTGACAACAAAAGGTCCGCTTGATAATGTTGAACTACAAGTCGAAACCGTTCCCGATTTTGATTTTGACGAAATCAGGAAGATCGAAGATCTTAAGCGCCGTCTTGGTGCCGAGCTCAAGAGCAATTTGCAGGTAGCGGTAACAATTAAGATCGTTGAACCTAAAACAATTGAACGAAGCGAAGGCAAAGCAAAACGCATAATCGATCTGAGAGAAGGGAAACAGGCATGATTTCGCAACTGACAGTTTTTCTCGAGAACGAAAAAGGTCGCTTGGCTAGAGCGTGCAGGACAATTGCCGATTCTGGGTTCAACATGTCAGCACTTTTTCTTGCAGACACTGCAGATTTTGGTGTCGCGCGTATCTTCTGCGATCGACCAGAAGAAGCGGTGGAAAAGCTTAGAGAAGCTGGATATCGTGCAACCATTACACCTGTGTTGGGTGTGCGTGTTCCAAATCGTCCGGGTGGTTTGGCTGAACTACTCGAATTCTTCAACGAACATGATGTCAATATTGAATACGGGTATTGTTTTTCCGTTAACCAAGAGTACGCCATTGACGTGTTGAAGGTCAGCGACCATAGTATTGAAGATAAGTTAGCAGCCGCGGGTTTTGAACCCGCCACACCAAAGGATATTTACAGCATTGTTTAAAACCCGTGTGACCCATACAGCGACTTCATGGTACGCGAGCCTCACGGCTTGCGTACTTGTCTTTGCTCTTTGCTTCGGATTAGTTACTCCCGCAGCTTATGCCGATGTGAGAAAAGCCGACATTATCTACGGAATGTCGGTCGATTCACGAGGACTTTCGGTTGCGGATTGTCCTTCTATTGATGCTGAGTATGCGTTGGTTATGGATTCGGAAGGAACCGTGTATTTCGAAAGAAATGCTACCACCGCAACGCAGATTGCCTCAATAACAAAAATCATGACGGGTTTGGTTGCGCTTGAAAGCGCTCCGCTTGATACCGTGATTACCGTCAGCTACCGTGCAGCAACAGTCGGCGAATCGAGTGCTTCGCTTATCGAAGGTGATTCCATGACGCTCGACGTTGCGATTGAGGCATTGTTGCTTTCATCAGGAAACGATGCAGCACTTGCTATTGCTGAAAACATAGGACGCATCCTTGCTGGTGATCCGAGTCTTGATGATGCAGCAGCTGAGGAAGTTTTTATCAATCGCATGAATGAACGAGCAGTTGAGCTTGGCTGTACTGATACTATCTTCCGTAATCCTCATGGTCTTGATCATGATAGTTTTGCGGGCGATCAACATAGCTGTGCTGCTGACGTAGCAATCATGGCAAAAGCCGCTATGCAAAATGAGGTGTTTAGAGCTGCTGTCGGAACGCCTGAAAAGACAATCAACGTCAAACGTGCTGATGGAACTACCGTACAGCTCTATCTCAGTAGTACCGATGAAATGCTTAAAGCTGGATTTGATGGCGCATGCGGGATTAAAACAGGCTTCACAGCACTTGCCGGACCCTCGTTTGCGGGCGCAGCAAATCGTGATGGTGTTGAGATGTACGCCATAGTTATCCACTCCTCATCCGAATCACAACGCTTTACCGATGCGGAAACCCTTCTTGATTGGGTTTACGATCATACTGTGAAATACCAGCTCATTAACCTGGGGCAAGCAACTGCCGAGCAGGGGGGCAGCTCGACGCAGCCAATTGTTGCTGAGGTGGCACATACGGAGTGGATTGATAAGACCGTCAAGGCAACCGTTGCTGACCCAGCTCAGGTGATTGATATTTTCAACTTGAATGGCAATATCAGTCAAACAGTGTCCTACGAAACAATTTCAGGCAACATTGATGCTGGTGATAAAGTGGGAACCTTGACGTTTACGCAGCGCAATGAAGTCCAAGCAACGGTTGACCTCATCGCGGCGGAAAGCGTTGATGCCCCTGATCTGTTTGAGGGAATTGGCATTTGGTGGGATCGGCTTTTCCGTGGTTTCTCGGGACAGCCGAAGCAAGCGGAGAATACTCTGTATAACGAAACACCACTTGTTATTGATAAGACGAGTGCATAATACGTGCTTTACTACAGGATAGAGGTATAACCATGAGCGAACAATGTCCGATATGCGCGAGCCCTTTACCGACGGGTGCGGCTGCATGCCCGACATGTGGCTTTAAGCTTCTCGGCTCTACGCAGAGTTTTAAGCCGTTTGCTTTCAGTGGGGAAGGGGTTGTAGAGAAGACTCCGAAAGCGCCTGCTGAAGCTTCGCTGCGCGTTGTGAGAGGTCCTCAGATCGAAACGATCTTTAAACTTGGCGAGGAAACGCTTTCCATTGGACGATCCCCACGGTGTGATATCTTCCTCAATGATATGACGGTATCGCGCGAGCACGCATCGATTGAGCGTAGCGGCACGGGGTATCGCATTACCGATGCAAACTCATACAATGGTGTATGGATTGACAACAACAGCGTGGAATCAACTGAACTTCGTGATGGGGATATCATTCAAATTGGTGCCTTCTGTCTGCTGTATCAAGAAAGCCCCACCTCGTAATACATAAAGCATGACTAAACCGAAATTGTTATTGGTTTGCATTAAGACGAAAAGAGCAAAACTATGGAACTGCTATCAGGTAACGAAGCTATTGCCCAAGGCGCATGGGAGGCTGGTGCTCGCATTGGCGTAGCATATCCGGGAACGCCTTCCACTGAGACCATGGAGACATTTGCTGAGCTTGATGATGTCTATGCTGAATGGTGTCCTAACGAAAAAGTGGCCCTCGAAGTTGGAATTGGTGCCTCAGCTGCTGGCGCACGCGTTCTTTCAACCATGAAACATGTTGGTGTTAATGTTGCCGCTGATCCACTGTTTACTGCTGCCTACACTGGCGTCGGTGGTGGTCTTGTTGTGCTCGCAGCTGATGATCCAGGTATGCACTCATCTCAAAATGAGCAAGACTCGCGTTTTTATGCGCTTGCGGCACGGATTCCTATGCTTGAACCATCCGATTCAGCTGAAGCACTTTCGTTTACTCGTGATGCTTTTGGGCTTTCGGAGCGCTTTGATGTGCCTTTCATGATTCGTTCTACGGTTCGTATATCTCATACCAAGACTCCTGTTGAAACAGGCCCACGCGAAACTCATGAACTGGTTAAATACGAGAAAGATGCTGGCAAGTGGGTTATGATGCCTGCATTTGCTAAGCCTCGTCGGCTTGTACAAGATGCCCGAGTGGCAGACCTCAAAACATGGGTGGAAACGTGTCCCCACAACACAGTTATACCAGGTGATGCTTCGATTGGCATTATTTGTGCTGGCGCAACGTATCAGCACGTAGTTGAGGCTCTT
>JAVWLC010000277.1:0-3663 GCA_036638175.1 Raoultibacter sp.
CAACCATGATAGTTCTCCTTTCGCCCTAGACGAGATAGTAGACAGAGGGATTAGTCCCGCGCTCGGGGAGCAGTTGCTTGTGTGCCCGATCCTTGAGCAACTTTGATACTTCCGAGTTGGGATCGTTGGTGTCTCCAAAATGACGGGCAACGGCGGGACAAGCATCAATGCAAGCTGGCTCTTCGCCTTTAGCAAGCCGGTGGTAACACATCGTGCATTTTTCGACCACATGCTTTTGGTGTGGAGGAATATCGGTACTACCTAAAGCATGCGCGACGGAGTACACCGGCTCTTCCCAGTTAAATGATCGCACGCCTGTATAGGGACAAGCGGCCATACACATGCGACAACCAATACATTTATCGTAATCTTGCCTCACAACGCCCGTTTCGGGATCAACAAACGTTGCTCCAACCGGACAAACCTTCACGCATGCGGGATTCTCGCAATGCTGGCACTGCATGGTCATATAGCTCATTGCAACATCCGGAAACACACCCGATGGCGTATCAGCATTGTCCCCACCAACCGTTACCGAGCGGCACCACCATATATTATCCGGCAAATTATTTTCCTGCTTACAGGCTATACCGCACGTATGGCAACCCATGCAGCGAACGGTGTCAACCGCTATAGCATAATGTTTTGCAGTCATAATCCTACACCTCACCATTCCATAGACGAATGTCGGCAGCAGTATCAAAATACGAATTGTTCAATCCTACAGGATCAAACTTCGAAAACGTCAATTCCGACCAGTGACCCGCTTTGTGCTGAGTTCCACACCAGCCCTTGGGATAAACTAAGCACCCAGGTTTTATTGCCTCAGAATAACGCGCAACCGCTACCGCATGACCTCTATCATTAAAAACTTCAACGTAATCGCCGTCAGATATGTTCCGTTCTTTTGCATCGCTTGGGTTGATGCGAACGCTTGGTTCGGGGTCGGTCTCCAGAAGCCACTGACAATTGAACATTTGCACATGAAAACGTTGATGGACACGAGTTGACATTAAGACAAACGGGTACTTTTCCATTTCTGGAGTACCTGGCCACGCTTCGGTGGGAGGAAAAAATCGCGGCAGATGCTCACCATCAAAATCATAATCTTGACCGTAATTTATTCGCGGAACAGGATAGTCAACGTAAAACTCCATTTTCCCCGTTGGCGTCTCGTAAATACCCTTCGAGCAAAGTGGTGGCTTAAACAAGCTCGGCAAGAATACAACATGCTTTTCTTTAACTGCAGCTAGCGAAGCTCCGGCACTTTTCATCCAGGGATGGTCTAAAAGTTGCTCAACAAGCTCGTCGTTAGTTTTTTCAAAATAGCTTCCAACTCCCATGGCATCAGCGAGCAAACGATATACTTCACCATCGGGTTTGCATTCGAAGGGCGGATCAACCACCTTCTCAAAATACTTAAGACAAATGCCACCATAAATTGCGACATCCTCTTTTTCATAAGATCCCGCAGCAGGTAAAACAATGTCACAATAGAGCGCAACATCGGTAAAAGCTATATCAACAGCAAAAATGAATTCCATAGGATCAAGTAATTCCTTTTTCGTGCGATTCAAGTCCGTGGCTCCTCCAACCATGCAACCGCATCCGTCGATATAAAGCGCTTTCAGAACGAGATCTTTATCACCATATTTACCAGTCGCCATAACATCATACAAAGCAACACGCGGAATTGCGCGCTTCCATTCATGCCCCGTGTTGTAAGCCTCTCGGTTTACTTCATAGCTACTCATTCCAGTTGCTCCCCCGCCCGGTATTCCTAAATTACCAGTAACGGCGCACAGCGTTGCAAGTGCATGGCCAATTTGTACTCCATTATTGTATGCCTGCGATCCATACCCAGCGCCATGCATGACAGGAACATCTGCGCAAATGTGAGCAAGTTCTCGGATTATTTCTGGATCAATGTCACACAATTTGGCGGCAGCTTCGGGAGTATAAGGCTGAACAGATTCAACAAGCATGTCATAAGCTGTTTTGCAGGGTATCCCATTAACTTCAAAATCTCCCGTAAGAGCAGGAGCCGCAACGACACCAAATTCACCAGGCTTTCCTGCTGCAGTATCCCAAACAGCAGGTGGATCATCTGATTTGTCGTCTACCGGATTAACTTCGGGAACCACATTGTACCCGCCGCCCATATTTTCAGCTCTGTCGTCCAGCGGTGACCGCTTCGTACCATTTACGTCACTCATACGCACAAAACGCTTGTTATCCTGGCGAATCAAAACCGGAGCAACCGTGTTTGCAAGAAGGAATTTCTCGTTTGCTAGCCCCTCTTCCACAATAACCTGAATGAGAGACAACATGAGAGCTGGATCCGATCCAGGCCGTGGGCGAATCCATAGGTCAGCTTTAGAGGCAACAAAGGTAAAGGTTGAATCGACTACAACTAATTTTGCCCCTGCTTTCTTAGCATCAGCAAGACCTTTCCAGTTTCCCGGAAATGATGGACCCACGTTTGAGCTCCACCGTATATAGGTCTTAGTAGTTGGTGCCGACTGAGAGCCAGCCCATCTATAAAAACCACCACCAAGAGCTTTCTGCATGCCATAGCAAAGTGCATCATCCGTACACTGAGCAATACTGGTCCACCCAAGCGCGTTCATCAACCGCGTATTTAACAGTCCACCAGGAACCGTTGCATTTACCAAGGCGTTACTTGCTCCACCAGAACTAATTATGCCCACGGCTTCCGAACCATACTCTTTCATAATTCGTTTTAGATTGTCGGCAATTGTCGCAATAGCTTCATCCCATGTAATTCGCTCCCACTCTCCGGAACCACGCTCACCAACACGACGCATGGGATACTTTAAGCGACCCGTGTTGTAATGACTTTGAATTTGAGCTCGTCCCTTTGCACAGGGTCGCTCCTTAAGTGGGTTTTTAGGCCATGTTCTTGTTTGTACAACACGCCCATCTCTTGTGACAACTTCAGCAAGACACATGCTACACGAGTGTTGGCAGCCACATATGTGCACTTGCTCTTCACTTGACTGCTTAACATCTTCTTCGGCAAGCGCCTGGAGCGTCGGGTTGACTATTCCCCCTACAGCAGCAGCCCCGGCAACAACCCCCGTTGTTTTCAAAAAACCACGTCGTGTCAAACCTGGAGTTTTCGTTTCCAACATCTCTCCTCCTCATTTGAAGAACGGATGTGAAAAACCTTCGTTGAAGAGCAAATCATCCAACGATTTATCGGACAGCAAGTCAACGAACGCTCTCACCTACTGGGAAGAATTGGCCAAATTCTTAACTGTCACATTATCACAATGATTTGCGACAATCAATCTATTTAATTATATGAGTTTAAGGATAATCGTGGTACGGGAACCGCACCACGGAGGGGTCAAAAAACGAAATTTTCAATCGGCGCATACATCCCACGGCACAGACCTGCGGGCAAAAGCTGCACAAAACCAGCGGCTACCTACTTCTGAGCCAAGCGTGTTTTGACGAGCGCAAGAATGTCTTCGCTGCTCATGCCCGCATTGCTTCCCGCACGAATCATCTCGTCGGTAAGCAGGGTGACCGAATTATCTGCAAGGGGTATAATGCCTTTCGTGTCTTCCGCAACGAAAGTGCCCCTCCCCTTTCGGGTGGAAATGAAGTTCTCGCGCTCAAGATCCATATAGGCGC
>JAVWLC010000278.1:0-3662 GCA_036638175.1 Raoultibacter sp.
CTTGGATTTGGGGGCGCGCCATGTACGGTGCTTCATGTACTCGCTGTGATTGAAACAATCATTGCGGCCATCATGGTGCTCTATGTATTCGGCCACTATATGCGGTTCTTTTTCCGTCGCGTTGAAGGAAAACCGACCGAACCCCCGCTAACCTCAGAAGAAATTGATCGGTTCGAAAAAGAGATCGATGCCTAGGAAAGCATGTCTGCAACACACCGAATACGGTATGGCTACCCGCGCCTGCGCGGATGACCTGTTCGCGTCCTGATGCGCGAAGCCTCTTCGCGCCGCTCGCGAATGTCCCTCGTTTCTTGGCGAAGCGTGCGATACGAATCGAGCCGTTTTTGCGAAAGCTCCCCCGCCTCAACTGCTGAGCGAACGGCACAACCTGGCTCTGCCTCATGGGAACAATCCCTGAATTTACACCGCGCCGCAAGCTCTTCGATATCGGAAAATGCCGCTTCAATACCGCTTTCAGCATCCCAAAGACCGAGACCACGCACACCGGGCATGTCGATAATACGCCCCCCACTTGGCAGGTCAATCATTTCGCGACTCACCGTTGTGTGTCGCCCCTTGCCGTCAACCTCTCGCACCGGCGTTGTCTCTTGGACCTCATCTCCCACCAGCAAGTTCACAAGGCTCGATTTACCAACCCCGCTTTTCCCGATGAGCACGGCCGTAACACCTGGTCCAATCAGCGCCCGAACACACTCAAAGCTCTCGGGCTCCTCGGCAGAAACAACCATCACGGCATCATGATTACCTACCAGCTCACGCACCTGTTCGGTGATTGAAGTGATCTCCTGCTCATTTTCTGCAAGGTCAGCCTTGGTCAGCAAAACAGCAACCAGCGCACCCGTCTCATGCGCCAACACGAGCTCTCGTTCAAGCCTGCGCAGATTTACATCGCCAACAGGCTGCGCAATAATCACGTAATCGAAATTGGCGGCGAGTACCTGCGGCAATGCCCGCTCCGTTGGATCTTTGCGAATAAATTCAGTCTCCCGCGGTAGGATCTCAGCAAGGATAGCCCTGTCATGTCCCTCAGGTACATCAAGCAGTACGCGATCCCCAATTACCGCGCGAACCTTTTCGCCCTTAACAAGCGCCGTCGCATGCTTACAGCGCAACTCTTCTCCTGAGCCCAAGCGTATCAGCGGGTAGCCCCTGTCAAGCTTGACGACCTGGCCTTCGAGCATTTAGCGCTGCCTCTCTCTCACAAAATAAAACACGCCGAGCACAACAATGCCAAGACCGATAACAATTCCACCGGGAATAAAATTCTGAGGTTCAAAGGTATCGGGGTGCTGCTTGCCGCGGTCGGCTACGCTCACATAGTCAGCGTGCAAATCAGAAATACCGGTATGCTCGGGGCACACCAGATGAAACGTTCCCCTCACCTGGAGCATTGTGCCTGTGGTGCCATACTTTCCAAACGTGTCAATCTTTTCCGCATTGGCCCGACTCATCCATACTGCAACCGTAGCGTTTGATGCTGCATTGCGAGAGCCTACTTCGACCCAGCACCATCCAGGCTGATCAATGTCCTCAATCAAATCACCAACTGCTTCGCCCGTTATCTGCACGGTTTGATTGTCAAAGTACGCATCAGCAGCAGCAAGATCGCCAATGGTTGTGTCATAGATAAACGAGCTATCGGGCAGTTGTTGGGGATTTACCACGTTCTCGCCTTCCGCCCACGCAGGAAGGGTTGACCACGCGAACACCAGCACTGCAAGCAGCGCCAGCGCACAAGTCGAAACAGTTTTGTTGCGCACTATCCGCATCACTTAGCCCCTCCTCTTCGTAATCTGACGGTAGGGAACAACGGTCACCACGATCTCAACAATAAGCGCCAACAGCGTCACGAACTCAAGACGCCCTGCCCACATCTGAATGACGTAGACCGCCTCAAGCGTCATCGGCATTCCAGGCGCAACAATGCCGCAGGTAATACCGCTGTTGCTTGCCATTGACACCGATTCAAAGATTGACTGCGTAGCCTCATATCCATGAGCAATACCAGCTAGTGATCCAGCCGCATACGTGATAACAAACAGAATAAACACCGTCATGGCTTCACGCACAATTTCAGGCGAAAGCAATCGTCTTCCCACGTGCGTGTAATCAACCGCAACGCGCGCAGTATCAGGCGCAAGGGTCTCCTTAATCGTGGCAACAATGGATTTCGCGATAATGCCAACACGCCAGAACTTGATACCACCTGACGTACTTCCCGAGCTACCACCAACAGCCATAATGACCGCGATAGAAAGGAATGCTCCCGACGAAAATGCCGAGGTCAATTCGTTGCCCGTAATGTTGAGATAACCCGTGGTCGAAAACGCTGAGATCACCGTAAATAAGCCGCGGCGAATCATCGCGCCCAGGTCCGAAAATGACGTACTTGCCGTCAGCGCTGCTGCCAAAACAAGCGTCATAACGGACAGCCACAAAACCATCGTCCTAATTTCAAGATCGCGGAAAAACGCAAGCGTGCGGCCTTTCCGAATCTCAGAATACAAAATGAAGTTGAAGGTACCTAAAACCATAAGTACCATCAGCACAATTTCCATGCCGAGCGAATGGTAATACATGATGCTGTTGGTCATGGGCGTAAAACCACCCGTAGTAAAGCCCGAAATAGCAAGCCAGAAACTTTGCAGCACCGCGCGAACAGGGTCAATACCAATAAAGACACAAATGACCGTCAGGATGCCCGTCATGATGAGGATAATAATGACCGTTGTCTTCGCGATCATTTGTGTTGTCTGAATTAGGTTTGGCACCACATGCTCGCTTCGCCCTTCCGACGAATACAAGCTGGCACCTGCACGCTTCCCAAACAATCCCAGCGACATCGCAACAACAATAAGGCCCATGCCTCCCAGAAAGTGCATGGCAAAACGCCACATATTGTCAGCATACGAAAGGTGGTTGAGGTCCTGAACTATTGAAGCGCCCGTTGTTGTTAAACCCGAAACGGATTCAAACAAAGCATCGAGATAGTGTGCGTAGTGGCCCGATAGAGCAAGCGGAATAGCCGCAATGAGTGCAACGACAATCCACGCAAGCCCCGTTACTGCTAGAGCTTGCTGCCTATTCAATCGACCTGGCTCAATGCGAAGAAACCGTAAGCCCGACCCCACAAGAAGAGAAATACCAATGGTGAAGAAGTAGCGCGATGCAGGCTCCCACTCCCCCATGACAACCGCCGTCAAAAGAGGGGCTAGCAAAGCGAGCGACGAGAATAGGATCAGAACACCGAGATAGTGCCCGATAACGCGAACGTCATATAAGGTGAAGCGCTGCCACATGCTTATCTCCTACGCAGTGCCTTTGCGGAACCCGCGTAGCTCTGTCCTTTCACCAACATCCAACATAGAGTTAACCGAGTAATACTCGAACGACAACGATGATCGCACAGAGGAAAAGAAGAAAGCACAGAATACTTGCGACCACAACAGCATAGCCCATGAAAGGCGTCTTCCAGTTCCGCTCGCTTTGTCTTCTCATTTTCCGCATCAAGTTATTTTAGTACAAGTACGGCACGTGCGCTCGCGGGGTTACACTCTTGTCACAAGGTACTTTGCCCGAGAGACACGCCCTTCCTTTCGATGACATAAAAACAGGAGACCGAAGTCTCCCGTTTTCGTTAC
>JAVWLC010000279.1:0-3652 GCA_036638175.1 Raoultibacter sp.
TAATGCGTCGTTGTGTTTCTTGCTCGCTTCGCCCAAGGGCATCGTCAAGAGCCGAAATCGACATACTGCGATAATTTCGCAGCTCCTTAACGGGAACGCCAAGCTTTCGGTAAAGCGCGATCTCGCTGGCATCGATAAAATGGTGCACCGTGTACTGTCGATAATCGTTTGTTTGATTGCGCTCTGCGCGTACGAGCCCTTCCTGTTCCCAGTATCGTAGCGTTGATGCTGGTACACCAAGATGTTTGGCTGTGTCTTTAATGCTGTAACGTTTTGGCTCATCCATAGAGACTCCTGCGTTTGAAGATTTTGCGAATCCCTTGCCTGCAAGGCTTTACCTTAAAGCGACTTTAAGGTTTAGAGTACCATTCTGAAATAAAAGGAACAAGTAGAGTGAGAAGTGCGCACTGTGATTACCCGAAGCATGTTAAAAGAGTACCTGAAATACATCGTGCCAACGATGCTTACCTTTACGCTCGCAAGCATTTATAGCATTGTTGACGGCGTGTTCGTTGGACACGCGGTTGGCGATACAGGCCTAGCGGGCATCAATGTGGCATTCCCGCTGTTTGCTCTGGTCACAGCGGTAGGCACAGGAATCGGCATGGGCGGTGGTGTCATTGCGTCCATTGCGAAAGGTGCAGACAATCACGAAAAAACGCGTCGTGCTATGGGCACGACGTTCATCATGCTCCTGGTCGCATCGGTACCCATCATGGCGGCACTTTTGTTGTTCGCAGATCCTTTGCTGACAGCACTCGGCGGTCGTGGCGACACGCTTGAGCAGGCAAAATCGTATATTGCCGTTATCGCTTGGGGCGTTCCATTCCAGATTTTTGTTACTGGTTGTACCCCGCTTATTCGAAATCAGGGGCGCGTTGCATACGCGATGGCTGTGCAGGTCCTGGCAGGATGTATGAACGTGCTCCTTGACTACGTTTTTGTTATGGTTCTCGGACGGGGTACGGCAGGAGCTGCTGAAGCAACGGTTATATCGCAGATAGCGGCATTCGTTTTGATCGCAGTATTTTTCCTCGCAAAGCGCAACCGCATCAAGGCGAAATACCTTCGAATTGATGGCTCCATTGCTGCTCATGTGCTCAGGCTGGGCATGGCTCCGTTTGGCCTTTCGCTTTTGCCTGAGGCAACCGTTGTTGCGATCAACGTGAACCTTGCGAATTACGGCGGAGAGACAGCGCTTGCGGCGTATGCGGTCATTTCTTATACAGCATGCGTCATCCAGATGCTCATTCAGGGTGTTGGCGATGGTTCCCAGCCACTCATCAGTAGATATTACGGTGCGGGAGATTCGGATGCAGTGAGACGTTTCCGCAACACGAACTACCTGATCACCGTCGGGCTCGGCGCACTAGGTCTTGTTGCTATGTATCTGTTGCGCGAACAAATTCCGCTCTTGTTCGGTGCGGGTGAATCGACGGCGGGTCTTATCGCCTGGGCTCTACCAGTGTTCTCGACAGCGTACGTGTTTTACGGATTTACGCACGCTTCCACTTCGTACTTCTACGCTGTGGATGACGCAAAGGCATCGAGTATCATCGTGTATGGCGAAGCGGTGCTGGTAGTACTCGTTGTGTTCGGTATGGGATGGCTGTTTGGTCTTGATGGCATCTGGATTTCGGTGACGATCGTCCAGATAGTACTCAGTTGTACGACAGCAGTGCTCCTGCGTCTTCGTCATCGTAAGAGGATAAAGGCAACGCAAGGAGTCGGCACGCAACCTTGCAGCCAGCAGTAGATTTGATCTCCGCGTCTTCATCGAAGGCGCGGGTGATTATTCCACGCCAATCTTCGTCAAGAGCTCTTGTCGGTTGTGAATCTCTAGTTTGCGATAGAGCTGCTTGGTGTGCCAACGAATGGTATCTTCGGAGAGGAAAAGTTCTCCAGCTATATATTTCTTGCTGCGCCCTCGGGAAATCAACTTCATAATCTCAAGCTCTCGCTCTGTGAGCGCGTAGTTTTGAGCAATCTCATCACAGCGAGTATCGATCGAAGTGGGTTCAAACGGAATGCTTTCGGCTGGGCGTAGTTTTGTGGTACGCGAAAAGCTGTTGAGCAAGAGTAGTACCACGCATGAAACAGCAAAGTAAATAACGTTGAAAGGAAGTGATTCGAAGAATCCCGAAAGCATCGCTTGGTCATAAACGGCCAAGCCTGCAACGAGAGCAAGCTCATAGGTAGCTCTCCCTACGCCATAGACAACGCAAGGATGGAGTTTTGTGCGATGTACTGCTTCAAAAAGAAGCAGATAGATGAGAATCGCAACGAAACTTCGCGTAGCAAGCACGATGGCAGATAAGACCGATTCAGCCATTCCGCCAAAGAACACGGCAGCAAGCAATATGACCACAATAGCCAGCAGCATGCCGCGCAGTAACCCATCATTGTGTGTGCCTCGTGATCGGGCTTCAAGCCAGAAGAACAAGAGAAGTGGCAGGACAATGCGAAGCAGGTGTCCGAGTATCATCGAGCTTGTTGAGCTCGACCACTCGCTGATGCCGTTGCGCAGTAAGCCAAAGATGAGTCCGTACACAACGAGCTCGATGCCAATTGAGATAAAGCTGAATGTGCGTCGAGGTGATTGTGGTTTTTCTCGGGTCTGCTTTGGTGGTAAATAGGCTTCGACTTCAGGAATCATATAAGAGCGTTTCAGTAAGATAACGGAAATGAAAGGAAGCGCAATAAGCGCAAGACAAACAGGCGCAATCCAAACATTGAACAACAGTACGAGAATAAGACGCATGGCTGACGAGATTGAAAACGAAAGCAAAGTGCATCCCGCAGCTCGTTTTGTGGGAAGCGCGCAGAAGACATAGAACCATCGGCAGAAACAATAGGCGCCGCCTGCGCCACTGAGTAAGCTGCAGATCGCTTTGAATGCAGAGTCTTCGCCAAGCGCAAAAACAGATAGGGGAGCAAAGCTCATACAAAGAGCTGCAATCCAAGGGGCAATGTTTGAGGTGCGAGTTCCTTCGGGGTGACGAAAATAGACAATTGCAACTGCGAGCAACGTACAGCCGAATCCAAGATGGAAACAGATATAGAATAATTCGCCGCTCAAAAACGGTGCGTATATCCATGCAAGTGGGAGACTCAGCCCGATAATCGGATACAGCCCTTGTGTTTTAAGAATCGCTTGTAACTCTTTCATATGTACTCCCCTCAAAAACCCCCGACCAATATAGCACGCCTAAAATCGCTCGTCCTTTACGAAGAAGCCGTGCGCCTACCCGATGCGGGTGGTTTTCGTTCTACCCGCGTTGTGCAGGTAGTTTACCCGCATCGTGTGGTGTATCGCTGACAATTATTTCCTAGGATTCTCACTATCGCACCGCTCGCAAGAACGAATGTGCTGCGTAAGAAAGAAGGCACAACGGCGAGATTGCAAACATCGCATGAACGTGCGGGATTGTGAATGAGAAAGCAAGGATAGGAGAAATTATATGTCTGAAGTAACGCGTAGGGGTTTTCTGAAAGGGGCAGGGCTTGCTGTTGCGGGAGCTGCTGTTGCAGGGATGGTCGGCTGCTCTACGGCTGAAGCACGTCAGGATTGGATGCCTGAAAAATGGGAAGATGAAGCAGATATTATTGTTGTTGGATACGGTGGAGCTGGCGCGCTTGCGGCAATTGCTGC
>JAVWLC010000280.1:0-3631 GCA_036638175.1 Raoultibacter sp.
CTCTTCTTTAAGGAACTTCGGCAAGGGAATGACCGACCCGATGAGGGCGCCAATAAGCATGATCACGATGCCTTTGACGGGGAAGCATAAGAACAAAAGCAATACTGCCATCAACGGTTGTCTCATAACACCACCGCATATAGCGGCCGTACTTGCGCACATGCAGAACACGGGATCTGCTCCTGTGAGCGCTGCGCAACCGTAGCCGATCGAGATACCTGCGAAAATGACGGGGAAGAAGTGCCCGCCGCGCCATCCCATGTTGATGCAAAAAGGCGTGACAAAAAGTTTCACAAAGCCTGTGAGCAGGAGCACTATTGCGGGTATTCCCAGCCAGATTTCACTCAACGTGTGGGTCTGGCTTTCGCCCGAGAACATGGTGAACGGTAGCATCATTCCGCATGCTGCTAGAACAAACCCCGCAATCACTGCCTTGATGACGGGGCGTTTGCCGAGAATTGTGCTGAGACCAAGTGAGAAGCGATTAAAGAGGTGGTAGAGCCAGCCACCAATTGCGCCGATCAGGACAATCGGTATCAGCCAGATGAGTTCGGTTGTGCCAATAGTTATTTCTGAAAAGTGAGGGAGCCCACCACCAGTTCCGAACAGTGCGCCGAGCCCCATGAATGCACCGAGTGCGCCTGCAATCGCGCAGAAATAAATGATGATTTTCGAGGTTTTTGGAATAACGAAGCCTTCGTCGTCGTTATCGTTGTTTTCGAGGCTGCCATACAATGGTGCCGCAAATCCAAGCAGGGGAGCGGTAAAAATTGCGGTTAGTGCTGCTGATGTGCCAATCTGGGTGAGGTGCTTGAAGTCTGAGCCGAACCGCTTCATGCGATCGCCTACCCAGGTGCAGAGTCCAGCAATGGCTCCGGTAAGTCCTGCTTCAGGACCGATGCTGCCTCCGAACAAGAGCGGTAAGAGTGCTGCTACCGAGGAAACGCCGATTGAGTCATATTCGTAACGGCCGTTTTCTTTGACTTTTTTCATGACGGAGTTCAGTTCTTCAGGGTAAGGACCGAACCGTTTTTCATACAGTCCAATGATGAGGCCACCCAATGTGCAAGCAACAAGGGGAAAGAAAGCGAACCCGATGGATTCGGGCACTGTTTTCCAGAGGAAGTTTAGTCCGAGGTTCATGACGAAGAAGAACGCCCATACAAACGCTCCCGCAACAGCCCCTGTGAGGATAACGGCTCCAATAAATAACGTACGGTTTCTGATTTTATGTGCTTCCATAGTTACCCTTAAACGATATCGCATGCGGCAGGAAGGCCGTATGCTGACTGAGCCGTTGTGACGGCACGATAAATTGCTTGCTGCATTGCTTCAGTACCCATGACCGCCACAAGGTCAGACATGGTGTCGACCTCGCCTGAGGCAAACGTGAAGATGGCGTCACCGTCATTGCTTGTGTGGACGGGCTTGATGGCGCGCGCGTAGGCATCATGGCAGGTTGAGGATATCTTGGTTGCTTCTGCTTTAGTGATGCGGCCATTGGTGACAATGGCGCCGATAGTTGTGTTTGCGCACGGGGATGCAGCCTGACTTTGTGCAGCCATGGCTTGTGCTGTCAGGCCAAAAGCCGTTGCTCCATCCATGACTGTCCCGTCTTCAGCGCGGCAACCAGCAATCCACGAACCATCTTCTGCGCGAATATTACCTATCGCATTGACTGCAACCAGCGCTCCGACAACCAGTTCGCCAAAGCGCAGGACGGAAAAGCCGAAGCCTGATTTCATAGCGCGGTCGCTGCCGAGTAGCTTGCCAACGGTTGCGCCCGTTCCTGCTCCAACAATGCCTTCGCCGAATGGGAGGCCTTCAAGTGCAGCTTCGGTAGCTTTGCTTCCCATGGCTTTATCGGGGTATGTATTTTTGCCTACAAGCAGGTCGAAGAGGCATGCGCCCACAACGATGGGAACGCGTACTGTTTCGAGAGCAAAACCAATATCGCGCTTGACAAGCGACTCCATAACGCCTGAACTCGCTTCAAGACCAAACGCTGAACCGCCCGAAAGCACTATGGCGTGAACGGCTTGAATCATGTTTTCAGGCTTAAGCAAATCGGTCTCGCGCGTTGCGGGGCCTCCGCCACGTACGTCAATACCACAAACCGCACCTTGAGGCGCAACAATGACGGTGCAGCCTGTGGCTGCTTCCAAGTTTTGAGCGTGTCCAAACCTAAACGCAGTCAGGTCGGCAAGTTCTGCCTGTTCGAACATATCGATCCCTTCGTAATCCCAGCTTTCCGATTGTACTACGCTTGTGCGAGATTGCGTACGAAAAGGACGCAGAGATTTCCGCGTAGCTGCAGGCATAACGATGAAAGGATCAGGTGAGGTGCACTAAGCGCTTTTCGAAGATGCTTGCGATTTCGGTATGATAGGTTTGAGGAAAGAGGTCGACAGGTTGTACGCGCGTGAGTTCATATCCGACCGCTTGGAATCGCACAACATCACGAGCCCACGTTGCTGGATTGCAGCTGACATATGCCACGCGGGCTGGGTCGGCAGCGGCAATACTTTCGGCAACGCCTTTGGCGAGGCCAGCGCGTGGGGGATCGACAACCAGCGCATCGAGATCACCCAAAAGCGGCAGTTCGCGGGCTGAATCGCCTCCGATAACATCGATATACACGCCGTTTATTTCCGCATTGCGTCGAAGGTCTTTAACCGATGAGGATGCGGACTCAACCGCAAGCACCGTATCAACCTGCTGAGCGAGGGGAATTGAGAAGGTGCCGCCGCCTGCATACAGATCAGCAACAACAGAGTCTTCTGTGAGCTCAAGACCCTCAACCACGACGCCGATGAGTTTTTCAGCTTGAGCGGTGTTCACTTGGAAGAAGGAAGGCGCGCTTGTTTTGAAGCGATTGCCAGCAAGATCTTCTTCCCAGCACCCTTTGCCTTCGAGTGCTTCGACACCTTTGATTTTGCGAATTTTACCCGGATCAGCCATAACGCGTACGATACTGGTTGCTTTCAAAGCGCTCATCAGTGTTGACGATACGGCTTTGCGGGGGAATGATCCCGGTCGAGTCCAAAGGGCAATCTCAAGATCGTGGGTGCGGTGACTGTGGCGTACGCCTACGCGGAAGATGCCGAGATCTTGAGACCCCTGAAGGTACCGCAGGGCTCCACGCAACGCTTTAGGTGCCTTGGCAATGGCGCTGTGGGCAATAAGGCAGGTGCCAGGAGTAGCGAAGGCGTGGGAACCTTCTTTGCGAAAGCCCAGCATAAACCTATTGTTAGCATCAGCCTCAGCACCCAGTTCGAGTTTGTTGCGATAGCCAGTCTCACGCTTGCTCGGTAGGCATTCGCTGACAAGCGCTTCGGCAACCTCGGGTGCAAAATGTGCTGTATGTACGAGAGCGGCTACAACATTGGCTCGTTTGGCTTCGAGTTGAGCGGCGTAAGCCACGCGTTGCCAGGGGCAGCCGCCGCATTGGTCCACGAAGGGGCAGGGCGCTTCGACGCGCAAAGGGGATGCTTCGACGATTTCTACAATGTGTCCCGTGCGAAAGCTCGGTTTGTCCTCGTCGATGGCAACAAGGACGCTATCTCCCGGTATGCCGCCGTCAACAAAAACCGTCTTTCCATCAGCGGAATGACCAATTGCATCTTTGCCG
>JAVWLC010000281.1:0-3613 GCA_036638175.1 Raoultibacter sp.
ATGCTCGAACAAGTCCTCACGGATCTCTATATCGGAGATAACGAATGGAATATTGTGCTCCTTCGCTACTTCAATCCAATCGGAGCCCACGAAAGCGGCCTCATCGGCGAAGACCCCAAGGGTATTCCCAACAACTTGATGCCCTATGTTGCTCAAGTTGCCGCAGGAAAGCTTGAAAAGGTTGGCGTATTCGGCGACGACTACCCTACCCCTGATGGCACTGGCGTGCGCGATTACATCCACGTTGTCGATCTTGGTCGCGGCCACGTAAAAGCTCTGGAATGGATGGGTGGCAAGGTCGGCACTGGTAAGGCTATCGGGCTCGATAGTATTGAAGGAAAAGCAGATGAAGACGGAACGCGTCGAGGCGTTGGCGTTTTCAATCTCGGAACGGGAACGGGATCAAGCGTTCTTGAAGTTGTGCATGCGTTTGAGAAGGCATGTGGCAAGGAACTTCCCTACGAAATCAAACCCCGTCGTGCGGGTGATATCGCCGAGAACTATGCTGCCTGCCAAAAAGCAGCGGACGAGCTCGGCTGGACAGCGCTCTACGATCTTGATCGTATGTGCGTTGATAGCTGGCGCTGGCAATCAAACAATCCGAACGGATACGAAGACTAAGCCTTCCATCCCATCATCGTCACCACACTCAAATAAAAGCCGAGATCACACGTACTGCGATCTCGGCTTCTTTGTTAGTAACTATTTGGGGAATTCCCGCCCGACGAATCAGAATACGTAGTATTCGATCCGCCTCCCGTAGCAGCCGTCTCTGGCGTAGCTGTTGCCCCTGCATTTACGGCGCCATTGGGATCTTTTCCTTGGCTCACAAGCGACATCATTTCCTTAAGTCCTGCTTCGTCAGCAAATACGTAGGAAACCTCACCAACATAGCCTGTTGAAGAAGGAACCATGGCTGAATACATGGTAAGTTTGTCGATCTCTTTGAATTGCATGGCTAAACCAAGAATGTCACTCACCGAAAGATCGGTCGATACAGACTTGGCGGCTTGTTCAATAACGCCAGGAATTTCAGGGATGGGAAGTGAAAGCACTTTCTTGATGAGTGCCTCAATGAGAAGGCGCTGGTTGGACGTACGGGTAAAGTCTCCATCAGCATAAGCGCGGCTTCGAGCAAAAACCAACGCTGCTTCACCGTTGAGCGTCTGCACGCCCTCTTCAATGACAATATCACCGGCATCAGGATCATCGATGCGTTCCTGAACATCAACTTCAACGCCACCAACAACATCCACTAGTGTTATGAGTTGATCAAAGTTAACCTCAGCGAAGTGCGATATTTTAATACCACACAACTGATTCGCCTCTTCAATAGTCGCAGCGACACCATAATTATATGCAGCATTGAACTTATTGGTTCCGTGGTCATCAATGTCGATCATAGTGTCACGTGGAATCGAGACCATACTCACAATGCAGTTTGTTGGATCAACATACACCACAATATTAGTATCTGAGCGCTGTCCCATTTCGGCATCATCTTCTCGTGCATCTGAGCCGATGAGCATCATATAGAAAGGATCCGTATAGTTTGCAGTAGGAGCAAGCGTATCCTGAATAGCCAATTTCTCTTCTTCGGTTTTATTCCCTGAAAGAGTATTGTTCAGGTTATTAACATAAAGAGCAGCAGCCGCGCCCGCACCAAGAATTAAGACAAGAATGGTGCAAAGAGCTCCAATCGCAATCTTTTTGCCACGGCCCATTCCCTTTTTAGCTTTTTTGGAATAGCTCGGATTATTGCGAGAATACTGCCCGGAAGCGGGTGCCTGCCGGGAATAGGAGCTACCTCCACGATCACCTGGCGTATAAGCTGCACGATATGCCCCGCCTTGTGGTGCGCTTTGGCGACCAGAGGAATTACCGCTACTACGCGATGGACCTCCCTGTTCAGCAAATGATTTTGCCGCACCCCGCGAAGCGATACGACCCGATTGTGCAGCTCGGGCAGATCGAGCGGCGCGAACCGATTGAGGTGCGCGCGATGAGCGAGGAGAATGATTCGGCTGGGGGTTTCGTGATGTCATATGTACGAACACTCCTATGATCTTTTGCTCATTATGAGCGTCATTCATTCTACCACCGAATTAAAAATCCCATAAAATGGGCATGTGAACGGAATAAGGCTTTCACATGTTTTCGCTGCTGAAAATATTAGACAAAATCAAGAATGGCTGCGGGCTCTGTGATAATCGCATCAGCGCCATGAGCTCGAAGGTCTTCCTCGGATCGATACCCCCACGTTACGCCTAGAGCAAAGACTCCCGCGTTATGGGCAGTCAGCATATCGCCTCCTGAATCACCCACATAAACCGTTGACTCAATTTCACCACCCACTTCCTCGATGGTCTTAATTAGTCCACATGGATCAGGCTTGCGAACGAACTCCGCACATTCCCCATGAGCAGCATCAAATATGCCAGGAAAGTACTCAGGTATGAGGCTTTGCACGCCGCCATCGAACTTATTCGAAAGCACGGCAAGCTTTTTCCCTTGAGCCTTGAGCTGAGAAAGCACTTCAGGGATGCCATCGTACGGCACGGTCAATATCGTGCCGTATTCAGGATATAAATCACGCCAACGCTGAGTAGCTTCGTCAGCCCGCGCAGAATCAAAACCTTCGGGAATTGCCTGATTCATAAGTGAGCGAATGCCATTTCCAACAAAGCTCAAGATTTCTGCTTCCGTCCGGGTAGGAAAGCCTACATCAGTTAGCGCACGATTAGTGAGCTGAACGAGATCAGGGAGCGTATCAAGGATAGTGCCATCGAGATCAAATATGAAAGTTTCAAACGTCGGTTTCATGTCACTCCTTTGACAGCACAATGCTAGCACGACCCCTTACGAACAACGATCTGAGCCATTTCTCAAAACACCTTACTCAAAAAACGCAGATGCATATTCCACAACCCCATGGGGATTAACAGCACCAGGCTGCAGCGCCATAGCCATAAAATTTTTCTCGGGCACATCAAACGGGGGGACAATGCCGAACTCAGAAGCAGGCCTATAGCCAACCCGCGGATAGTAGCAATCGCTTCCCAGCACAACTGAAAATTCGTAACCAAGTTCCGCAGCAAGACGATGACCTTCCTGCATGAGCGCTGTACCAATGCCAAGTTTCTGATGCGCCGGAGCAATCGAAAGTGGCGCCAGAGCAACACTTCGACTATCCCCAATGCGAATCTTGCTGTACAGGATATGTCCAACAATAACGTCATCCTCAACAGCAACAAGCGCAAGCTCGGGAATGTATGCATCACCTTTTCGCAATTTTACAACGAGATCCTGTTCGGTTCCATCAGCCTCTTCAGCAGTGGCAAATGCAGCCAGAATAAGTTCGTAAATTGCTTCGTAGTCAGACGGTTTCTCTTGGCGAATAGAAATCATCGATACCTCCTTCAAGGATGCACTGAGGACAATGTACCAGATTGAGATGCTTGAACGAAATGATCGAGAATGTTGACAAAAGATGCGAGCGATGGCGAACAGAGAGATCGGCACCCTAGAACGACTTGAATATTCCGCAAGGAAGAAAAGTGGAGCGGGTGACGGGACTCGAACCCGCGAATACAAGCTTGGGAAGCTTGTGCCT
>JAVWLC010000282.1:0-1371 GCA_036638175.1 Raoultibacter sp.
AAGTTTTCGGGCAATACGAGAGCTTGCGTGGAATGCTCGCATCTTGAGTTCGCTCCAAACATCCATCCTTTCCACGAAGCGAAGCGGATCTTTTAGAAGTAGCATAAGGTCACTCCACTCATTTGATGAGTAGTAGGATGAATCCAGCAGCAAGCGACCACAAGCATCTTTAAATTCATCAGCCATATGCTGAGCAAATTCTGTATGAAATTCATTCGACATACGCTCGTAGTTCCAAAGATACGCTCCGAACTTGCGAGCGATAGCGACAGGAAAAAGCTCCTTCTGTCGCTCGCCACCCGAAACAAGAAAGCGCTCTATTTCGGCATACTCTTCAGGAACGCAAAGAATCTTCCCCGACTGGTTAATCGACGAAGCTTCGTTGTCCTGACGATAGAACAAGAGAGGGTCGGAAATACACAAAACGCGCTTAGCGCACGCCCACAGCTTAAATCCAAACGAAGTATCCTGATAAGAAGCTCCCGGCGTTTCCAGGAAACGAAGCTCGTTATCTTCAACTAAGCTTTTACGAATCAACATACTGCACAGAGCCGGCGGAAGAAGAAAACACTCTTTGCGTTCCCGGGGATTAAACACAAATCCACATGCACTTTCGGGAGTGCACCGCATGGGCTCAATGCGCTCTATTGGTTTCGACCAATAGAGATTTAGGTCACAACGTACAAGATCAAGATCACTCGCTAAGGCAAGGCTATACATCCTTTCAAGCATATTATGAACACAAAAATCATCCGATTCCAAAATACCAACATATGGAGCGCTTGCAGCAGCAAACCCTACATTCATCGTGTGGCCATATCCTGCATTAGGTTTTGTAATCACCTTAAAACGTGCGTCTGCTGATTCATATTCTCTAAGAATAGATAAAGAGCTATCAGTTGATCCATCATCAACGCAAATAACTTCGATATCCTGCAGTGTTTGGTCTCGCAAGCTATCCAAACACTCGCACAAATAATGCTCGACGTTATAAACCGGAACAACAACTGAAACTAACATCCGACACTCTTTCGAACAGGCAATCTCTCAGTTGGCGACTTCAAGCGACCCGCCAACTTCCGATTCCAAACCATTTCATAAATGTACATCTGCTATTGTATCCGATCGTAATTCAGTGCAGAGGATCCCCAGAGAGTTCAGTAAAACAGATAGAACTCCAAACTACTCAAGTGATGCGGTCTAAATATGACAAGATAAAGATACCCGTCCACTCACCTGCTCTCCTACCGATCAACTGTCCAACATATATAACGATTGCGCGAACACGTCGCATAATCGTTATGCAATCGCTTATCAATCAAAACCTATTCGCTCTAGCCAAAGCGAGGCACTTCAAAGCGCAAGCTAGAT
>JAVWLC010000282.1:1381-3612 GCA_036638175.1 Raoultibacter sp.
GCAACCCCCGTAGCCAACGTTCTACCGGTTGCGTACTGATGCCACACCGTGCCATCAAAAGCAGCTCGCCTCACATCCCACTTCATGCGCCAAAGCGTATTTTGGTCACCCGAAACAGCCGCAGATGGCACAGTAGGATGAATATAGTTGTTCGAAATCCACTGAGCTGCTCCCATAATTGCCTTCTCAGGAGTTGTCCAGCCTTTACTCTTTGCTAATGCCGCACCACCATTGTAGCGATCAAGATCATAGGCCCCTATGCCATAGAAATTTAGGTATCCTTCATAGCCCTTCACTTTACCTTGGGCTAATGTTGAGCAACCCCATGCACTTTCCACTGCCGCGTGACTCACCAAATACACTTCATTGATGTTATACATTTTTGCAGCTGCGACGAAATAAACACCCGTACCTCGTAGCTTACTCGTGACACCGTATTCGCTTTCTTGGTAACCTACTCGCGCAGCAATAAAGGCATCCAGCTGGGCAGCAGTCATACCTGAATAACCATCTGACAACACGGCAAACTGATAAAACTCGGCCGTCCCTGCTGGAAAGTTTTCCGGGTTGGCACTGGCGACAATGTCTTGTTCGGAATAATTCAAGTCGACCGACTTAGATGCAAGCGCTTCAATCTGCGCAAAAGGACTCAAACCAATACCCGTATCGGCGTAATCGATCTTTAGATAACCTATCTCCAACACCGAGCATATTCTCACACGCTCAGACAAGGTTATAACCGCCGTGCCACCAAAGAACTTAATACCCTTTACCGACCCTCCCGCATTGCGCAAGGCAGTAGCCGCAGAGGTGTCTCCTTGACCCGCAATGAGTAGCACCGAGCCTTCCTTACCTTGAACAACACTACCAGCAAGGGCATCATAAGAAGAAATGCTTGTTGCAAAAGCGGCATTATCCCACTTTAAGATATTCGCAGAAACAGCCCACTTTGCAATTTCGAAAGACGTTTCATATTGCGTTGTTCCGAAGCTACGTAACACATTGCGCTGTCCGCCATTTTTAAGAGTAACCGCCTCCATAAATCCAGCTGTAATAGACGACACAACCACTGTGCCACCCGCAATAATAGCTTGATTGAACGAGTTATTCATGAGGGTTGTTTTTGAGGCGTCCGGCAGCGACCCATTGTCATCTACCAGGAAAACGGGCGCCTTCAGCCTATAGGCTACCGGGGACACCGACAAAGCATCGGCAAACCTGCCCGCTATGGTAGATCCAGAAGCAAGGATGACGCGGCCCTGGGAATCCCACAGCGAGCGTTGCTTGCCATACTCGTATATTTTTAGCTGAGTGTCATACTGGGAAGCACCATACAAGCGCGTGACCGCACCATAAGAAGCAAGTGAACGGCTTACCGCCTCAGACACAACCGCGGCACCACCCACAATGATAATACTGCTCGGCTTGAGCGAACCTAAAGCGGAAGCGGTAGCACCGGGAAGCGAACCTGCCTCAGTCAGCAAGATAGGGCACCCTATTGCTCCGGCAAGCGAAGTTGCAGACAGGGCATCCACATAGCTTTGCCCGCTAGCGATAATTACCGTAGAGGCACTGGAAAAGGCATGTAGCGCCTCTTTGGCCGCCGTGTCATATTGAGTGGTGCCGTAAAGGGACTTAATCCTCTTGTCTGCAGTCGAAAAAGTGCTCGCTTCATCTGAGTTAAACCCATCAGGGCTATCATCCAATTCTGTCTTAATCTCACCAGTGATCATAGCTTGTGCAATTTCCTCTTCCGATGCGGTTTGCTTCTGATCATCCACCGTCGCCCAAGCCTCTACCGGTAAAAACAGTGCAGCCATCAAAGCAAAACTCACCACTACACAAAAAGAAACGCGTGGCAGAGTGCGTTTTTGGTACATAAGCCACCCCTCTATCCGTCATTGCTATTGCCGTTACTGAGTTCTACTGTTTCATATCTAAGCTATCGCCGAATGAGTTAATCCAACTAAATCATTCTGCTGCTCCTTACACATACTCAACTATTTCATGCGATCCTTTAGCGCACAAGGCAAGGCCATTATTGCTTTGCCAACTCTATAAGATGTCGAAGTCCTCAACTCCGAAGCACCGCATTCCGAATCCGCCAAAGCGCGCTCTAGCTCATCAACCCTATTTTGTAGAAGTACATTCCCACACGCAGCCCGCGTGTATTCGGCCTGCATCAAACCGATCATTCTATCTTGGCCTCGTGCGCGGTAGTTTTTGTTTTC
>JAVWLC010000283.1:0-3610 GCA_036638175.1 Raoultibacter sp.
TGTAGCTTTGAGGAAACATGAGATCGGTGATGTGTGCACTTATTGGTTCTCCGTTGGTCAACCTTTTATAGAGTCGATGCTTGAGCATATATTCAACGCCCCGCTGAATATATGCGTCAATTTCCTTGTCGTTTCCTCCCGTGAATTCTTGATAGGTCAACAACGCTCGCACTGTTTTCCCAATACCGATATAGCAAGGAACAGACTTCATGCAGCCACCGTGTTTGCATATGCCTTTACCTTTCCAGCTCGTTTTCTCGTCTCTTTCGAATACCTGATAATCCTTTATCCACTTCAAGGCTTTCTGCGAAGCAGGGTGTTCAGCAAGACCGAATCGCACAAAGGATTCAAGAAGCATCGCATTGTAACAAGGGACTATTTCATCATCATTGCCGGTATAGGTGAACCCATGTTGAGTTGACAAAGTCTCACCAGCATAAGCCACAAGTGCTCGAGTCTCTGGGAGGTCGTACAGGAAGGGTATTTCCGCCATGCACGTTAAGCGAAATATAGCTGGCAAAGGTTTGAACACAATCCCATCCGTCAACTTTGAAACAAGGGGTGATTCGTTGAGAAGAGCAATCTGATCTCTTTTTGGTACGTCTATCTTTTCTTCAAATGAAATTCGTAGCCTCAAAGCTGCATCCATGTGCTGCCCACTTTCAAGTCACCATAATAGGAATTCATCAAGAACTATACGACTTAATCACTGCGCGACATGGCGTTCCCTCAACACCGCGTATCTTCAACGGATAGGCCTCCAGCCAAAGTTCGGCTCCTTCAACTTGACCAAGGTTGACTAAGCCCTCCAAGATAATTATGCCCTGTTCGCATAGATAGACATTCACTTCGTAGTTGCACGACTGCCTCGACTCAACACCAACCGAATCGATTGCGATCATCGAAACACCGCGCTCCTCAACCAGATATCGAGCAGCAAGCAAAGACAGGCCCGGCCGAGTCTCGCTCCTCAGCGGCGCACCATCAACAAGCTCATCCATGTGCCCCGTACGAAGGACAACCGCATCTCCCACCATATCAACAGCATCAATCATGCCAGCTAGGTCTTCGGCTGTTATGTCTTCGCCGCGCTTTGTCACGTCAAGGATATGAGCGCGCACATGAAAACGATCAAGCGGCAGATCATTAACCCGATCACCTTCTGCCATGAAATAATGGGGGCCTTGTACATGTGTGCCAGCTTGTGTTGGAAAGGCAATATCGTAGACGTATTCAGGATTTGAGCCAGAAAGAGCGTTATGCGGACCATCAACACGTACTGGCTGATTTCCTGGAAAAACGAAATCTTCCATCCACATGGTTACGTCGTACAGTCTTGGCCTTTTGTCCACGAATCCTCCTGGGTCTTTCTTGCCATTTTAAGCCATGCACACGGTTGATCCCCATTTTTTTCTCAACCCCATCCTTCCAATAGAGATTCGGGGCCGCCTAAGGCTTTAGCAGCTACATCGGCTGCTCTTTCTGAATGCAGCTATAATGGGAGCATTGAAAATCAGGTTTGAATTCGGCGTAGGCAGGTGTTGGGGATAGCGATGAGCGCTTTGAACTATATATTGAAAGACGGCGAAATCTGGTTGCACTATGCCGCAAGAATAAACATCTTAGAAGAAGACAAAACAAGTCTAGCAGGTCTAAAGAATCAGGTTCTTTCTGACCCCCGAATCACTGGATATCTGAATGATGTGACCAACTACCACAGCATCCTCGTGCGCAACCATAAAAATCCCGATTTGCCGATTCATAAACTCATGTTTCTTTTAGACATCGGCCTTGGACGCGAAGTACCCGAAATACAATCCGCAATTGACAAGATCACGGAAAACAAGGATAGCAACGGCGTATATCAATCGTTGACGAATATCCCCAAGCATTTCGGAGGAAGTGGCGAAGACTCATTTGGATGGTGTCTTTGCGATGCGCCGTTATTACTCCATGCACTGAATAAAGCAGGATGTGATTACGAAAGCCATATAAAACAAGGCGTAGATTATCTCGTTGGGTTCCATGAGGATTGCGGTTTTCCCTGCACGGTATCATCTGAGCTTGGAAAGTTCAGGGGACCAGGCAGAAAGGGTGATATATGCCCCTATGCCTCACTGATCATGCTCAAGCTATTATCGTGTATTCCCGAATATCGTGATTCCAAGATCTCAGAAAACACGGCAATGGCCTTGCTATCTCTATGGGAAAACAGTTTAGATCGACACCCCTATATGTTCTATATGGGAACCGACTTTAGAAAACTCAAAGCTCCAGCTCTGTGGTACGACATAATGAGCGTCCTTGATGTGCTCAGCCATTTTGAAGTGGCTAAAACAGATGCACGTTTTATCGAAATGCTCAACCTGGTCAAAAGCAAGCAAGACGAAAACGGGCTGTTCACACCAGAAGCAGTTTTTCAAAAGTTCAAAGGATGGGACTTCGGGCAGAAGAAAAATCCCTCCCCTTACCTGACCTATCTATGCTATCGCATCTTTGATCGAGTAGGTTAGGTGCCAGAAATCCTGAAAAGCTTCGCTACCCACAATTGCGCTATAGAAGGCATTGTTTTTTAAGCCATGCACACATCCTCACGAGAGATATTCCACAGTTTGTTCGATTGTAAGGTAATGCGAACACCTGTACCCTAATTATTCGGGAACGACGAATTGGGGTGATCTCATGGATGACAGGACAATCCTGCACATCGACATGAATAGCTTCTACGCGTCAGTTGAGCAAGCCGAACATCCTGAGCTACGGGACAAGCCAATCGCCATAGCAGGCAAACAGGAACTTCGGCACGGCATCATACTGACCAAGAGCAAGGAAGCGAAGAAGTACGGCATCAAGACAGCGGAAGCAATCTGGGAGGCACGTAAAAAGTGTCCTGACCTCATTGTGGTTCCGCCTAACTACAGGCTCTACCAGCGCTATTCAGAAATGGCACGCAACATCTATTACCAATACACCGACCTCGTTGAGCCTTTCGGCCTCGATGAAAGCTGGTGCGATATCACTGGTGCGCTTCGTCTTCATGGCGGCAGTCCCCTGTGTGTCGCTAAAGAAATCAGCGAGCGGATACGAGCCGAGCTCGGCTGCACCGTTTCAATCGGCATGTCCTGGAACAAGATCTTCGCGAAATTTGGGAGCGACTACGAAAAGCCCGACGCCATTACACCCATCACGCGAGAGAATTACCAACGCATTGTCTGGGAGTCTCCTGTCGATGAGCTCTTATACGTGGGCCACGCAACAAAAAGCAAGCTCAATGCCTACAACATCCGCACGATCGGTGACTTAGCCCATGCTTCCGACACCTACCTCAAACGCAGGCTTGGTGTCATTGGCGCCACTCTCAAGTCCTTCGCCCGCGGCGAAGACACGTCACCCGTGAAGCCCTTCGACCCCAAAACACGCAATGTTGATCGCGCCATCAAAAGCTACGGCAACGGGCTGACCGCACCCCATGACATCTATTCAACATCCGATGCCAAGGCGCTCATCTATATCCTCGCAGAATCAGTTGCGCAACGTATGAGAGAAGGTGGCGTGCGCGGTAGCTGTATCTCCATCGGCGTACGCTACGGAGATGATCTTTCGGGCTATA
>JAVWLC010000284.1:0-3600 GCA_036638175.1 Raoultibacter sp.
AGCACTTCGGCTTCGTGTTACAGAAAGCACATCTCGTATCGAATCTGACCTTGTTCGAAAATGTAGCGGTTCCGTGGTATCTCAAGAAGGGTCGCAGCTCAGCAGACACTCGTGCAGCAGCACACGTACTCATAGAGCGCATGGGGCTCACCGAAGATGCGCACCATCTTCCCAGCCAAACATCAGGAGGCCAACAGCAACGCTGCGCGGTGGCACGCAGCGTGGTCAATAACCCCGATATTCTCTTTGCCGATGAACCAACAGGGGCGCTCAACCGTGCAAATTCCCTCGAAGTTCTCAGGCTCCTCGTGGAGCTCAATGCCCAAGGGCAAAGCATCTGCCTGGTTACCCATGATATGCAATGCGCCCTTCGTGCCAACCGTATTCTCTATCTTGAAGACGGTGCTATTTCGGGCGAACTTGAGCTTTCGGTCTGGACAGACGGAGATGCCACCTACCTTAAAGCACGCGAAGCGCAGGTAAATGCCTGGCTGAGCTCGCTTTCCTGGTAGGAGGATACCATGGCTCTCATCAGCACGCTCGCATGCGCGGGCATCAAGCGCAACAAAGGCTCGTTTCTCGGCTTGTTCTTCCTTATGGCGCTCACCTCAACGGTACTGTGCTTCACCGTAAGCATGTATGTAGACCTCAATGAACGCGAAGCGGATGCTCTTGCAGAAATGCAGGCCGGAGATGTCTATGCGTTCGACCTTCCTGCCAGCCTCAATACTGATGTACTCGCAGAAATACAGGCTCTTGATGCTGTGGGCTCTATCCGTACAAACAACACGCTGCGGATACCAACGCAATACCTGGCAAATTCAACGAGTGTTGACAAAAATGCCACCGCTCCTACGTTTTACAGCGCATGGAATGCAGACCTTCCCCTTAATGTGCTCACATCCGACGGCGCATCGTTCGAAGAGAATCCTGAAGCTCCTAGCGACAACGAGCTGTATGCGCCAATTGCTTGGAAAACCGCACCTGGCTTTACTGTCGGCGATAAGGTGCGCGTTGTCGCAGGCCACGAAGAACGAGTTTTTACCATTAAGGGGTTTTTTGAGGATCCTCAAATGGGAACACCATTTATGGAAATCAAACGAGCCTGTATTGCAACGAGTGCATTTGCTGATCTTGAGAAAATAGCCTGCGATCTCGCTGTCGAACAAGGCGAGTCCGCTGAATCTTTTTATGGAAACCTCAACATGCTGCGTTTGGTCGAAGCCAATATCAATCTGAGCGAAGAGGCTAAAGCTGCGGGCTTAGACTCACAAGACCTCACTCGTATCATCTCAGAAAACACCACCTGGGGCGCCACAACATCAGGCATGTTTAGCGCAACAACATTAACAGGTTACGCGATGCTCGTAATTATAATTGGCTCTGCCATCATGGGGGTATTTGCGCTGCTGCTCTTCATTGTTGCCCTTGTCATTTGTGTTCATGCTATCTCAACCTCAATCGAGGAAAACTATGCCGACTACGGCACGCTAAAAGCGCTCGGGATACCTCACCGAACTCTCTCTCAGATCTTAGTCATTGAATATTCTGGCGTCAGCTTTATTGGCCTCTGTGTTGGGCTAGCGCTCTCCTCGGTACTTACACCACTCGCGCTTCCCTTCTTTGCTCAGCTTACGGGCGTACTTGCTGTCCACAAAGGCATTACGCCCCTTGCGCTTGGCTGCATTATTGTGCTAGCTATCCTAGTAGTTGGAGCGACAACCCTCAAAGCACGAAAGCTTTCTCGCATTTCGCCACTTCGGGCATTTCGTGGCGGATCAACCGAAGTCCACTTCACAAGTCTCCTCATGCGCCCAGTAACAGGGAAACTCCTAGAACTTCAACTGGCATTGCGTGCACTCATATCCGCTAAGCGACGCTATATCGGCCTTTTAACTTGCGCGATTTTCCTCTGCTCTTTTATTGTGCTGGTCTTTGGTGTTGGTGGCTCACTAGGCTCTCAGGGTTCTGCGTTAGACACTTTTGGCATGTGGAGAAGCGATGTTTCTGTCTGCCTAAAGTCTGATGACATAACAAAAGAGGAAGTTGAGCAGGTAATTACAAAGCATGCTTCCATTACCCGATCTTGGCAAGAGGTCTTCACCATGGTAAACCTCGGTGGAGAAAGCAGATCATTTGTGGGGTTAAGCGATTTAGACTTGATTGAAAAGGTCTCTGAAGGTCGAGCACCTAAACTCGACAATGAAGCAATAATCGGCCCGAATCTCGCACGCTCTCTCGGGCTTACTATTGGTGATGAGTTTGTAATTACCGTTGACGGATCTCCCCGTACGCTGATCATCACAGGCATTATATCGGCCATGTTTAATGCCGGCTACGGCACCATCTTGACCTATGATGGTTTCTGCGAAGCATTCAACAAAGACCCGCTTGATCCAGCGGTAGGGTACCAATATTCCCTTGAAAATCCTAACGATGCCGAGGAAGTACGACAAGCACTCGAAGCGGAATTCGGTGAAGCAATCGATGCGCGCCCGAGTGGATTGTTTTCCGACACAACTGACATGGTCGAACTAATTCAGACGCTTTTCATCTCGCTTGCTTATGGAATGACAGTTGTAGCAGCGATGCTCGCCTTTTTGGCTGTATCGCTCATAACGGGACGTATGTTTTCCGCCGAACGACACGATCTTGGCGTATATCGAGCGCTTGGCTTTACATCACGAACGCTCCGCCTTCAGTTTGCTCTCAGGTTTTTCTTGGTTTCGTTCGCCGGATGTGCACTTGGCGCGAGCTTAACCCTGCTTGGCGGCGGCTGGTTGGTCAGCCAACTCTTCGGGATGTTTGGCATTACCCATTTTGAGCTCGAAGTAACACCTATCATTGTCAGCATTCTCACTGTAGGCTTTGCCGTTGTATTTTTTGCTGCAGCCTATTTTTCTGCCCGCGCCATCAAACGCATCAATGTACGAGAGTTGGTAGTTGAATAGGCTTTGACGCCTGTCTCTATCAGATAAACGATAGCCGCCTAGCAAGGAGCGTCTTACTTCTCGGCGGCTAGCTTATCCCCTTCTTCAAGACTGCTGATGCCGCTATCGTAGGCATCTTTGATGTCCTTCAAACGGGAATCATACGTTGAGTAGTCAAACGGAGCAGCCTCGGTTGCGTTTTCGATTTCCGTATACAAATCGATATAGAGGTTGAGGGCATCCTTGAGATCATTGGTACCATCAACGTACTTGGTTTGAATATCTTTGGTGGCTTCAGGGGCCTCTATTGCGCCCAACGTGTCAAGAGCCTTGAAAGCGCTATCAGCCTGCGTGCGCATGGCAACCAGATCATTGCGAGATACCGCATCATCAAAGCCTTCAAGACGGGTCTTGAGATCGTTCATGGCATTATTTACTTGCGTCATGTACTCACGGTTTTCATTCTTTTCAGTTGCTTGGCCATTGTTTGCCATGCAGCCGCTCAGAAAAACTGCGCACAGAGCGCCTGTGAGGGCGACGGTTACTATGCGGATAAGTGTCGTTCGTTTCATGAGTGCCTTTCAATCGTTACATGCAACAGCTTCATGCTGTGCATAAGCTTATTGTACGAAATGATATACCACTTCCTGACCAGAAGTCTGAAATCCAA
>JAVWLC010000285.1:0-1587 GCA_036638175.1 Raoultibacter sp.
CGCTTATTGAGCTTAGCGTTTTGCCTTCATGGGTGGCATTGGTCATTCTGTGTCGTGAATTTATCGTGTCGGGCATTCGTATGGTTGCCGCAAGTCAAGGTGTCGTTATCGCTGCAAGCTGGTATGGAAAAGCAAAAACGGTAACGCAAATAATTGCGATCGTTCTTTTCTTGATAAAAGACAGTCATGTGGTGAGTAGTATCTCAGCTGTTTTTGAAGATAAGCTGTATCTCATCTCATGGGCAGTCATGATTGTAGCCCTTATTCTGACAATCATTTCCATGCTCGACTATTTTGTTAAGGCGAAAGAACTTCTTGGGTTTACACGCTCGGCAACTGAGAGTCACGGAAGGGCCGCTGGTGGGTCTTCAGACGGAGTAAAACCGCAGGCATCTGCTGAAGCGAAGGGTACGCAAGAACTTGATCGTGAAATAGCCGTGCTGCTTGAGCCGTGTGCTCTTGAGGATTTGGCCCGCGATGTTCTTTCTTATGCACAGCAAACAGGCAAATCACTCGGTACAGCGGAAAGTTGTACAGGAGGCCTTATCGCAGCAACACTTACTTCGCTCCCAGGGAGCTCTGAGAGTGTTGCTGGTGGCATAGTGAGCTATTCAAATGATGTCAAGCACAATGAGCTGGGCGTCGGTCGTGAGACGCTCGAGCTGTTTGGAGCGGTGAGCGAACAAACTGCTGTGCAGATGGCTCGGGGGGCCCGTAAACAGCTCGATGTTGATATTGCGGTCTCGGTGACGGGAATTGCTGGCCCTGGTGGTGCGACGCCCGATAAGCCTGTTGGTACTGTTTGGATTGGTCTTGCTGATGCGGGAATAGTTTTTTCTCAACTGTGTCATTTTGCAGGAAACCGTGAGCAGGTTCGGTTACAAACCGTTCGTACCGCGCTTGAACTCATACGTGATGTTTTGCGGGGCAATGCTGATGAGCACCGTGTGGAAAACAGCTAGTGCAAACAAACCCCTGTTGAAGCCTTGCTGCAAGCACATAAAAGACATTTGGTTTGAATTCTCTGTCATTAGCATCGAAAATCTGTAAGCAATACGCAATTACGCTGTAAGGTTTCAGGGTGAACGATGTATCAAAAGCGCTTGAAAACAGCGTGTTTAAAATGATGGATCGGTAGTGTTCGTCTGGCATAATCGAAAAAACGATGCGATTTCAAACTAATGCTTGACGAACAAACATCTGTTCGTATAATGGTAACGGTCACATGCATCACATATGCGCTACGACGAGGAGATGGAAATGAACCAAGAAAAAGAAAAGATGCTCAAACTGACAACCGATCAGATTGAAGGTCGGTTTGGTCAAGGAGCTATTATGAAGCTCGGTGAAGATGGTAAGCATCTTGCGATTGGAGTCATTCCCACAGGTTCACTTCCTCTCGATGCAGCGCTTGGTATAGGAGGAGTACCTCGGGGACGTATTGTTGAGGTGTATGGGCCTGAGGCAAGCGGTAAGACTACTTTGGCTCTACAGATCCTTGCTGAGGCTCAAGCGCTTGGGGGCGTGGTTGCGTTTATCGACGCCGAGCATGCGCTCGATCCCGTTTATGCAGCCCGCCTTGGTGTA
>JAVWLC010000285.1:1597-3593 GCA_036638175.1 Raoultibacter sp.
TGATGAGGTACTCATCTCACAACCTGACACGGGAGAGCAAGGTCTTGAAATCTGTGACATGCTTGTTCGAAGTGGTGCCATCGATTGTATTGTCGTTGACTCGGTAGCTGCCCTTGTTCCGCGTGCTGAAATTGAAGGAGAAATTGGAGACACAACCGTTGGTCTTCAGGCGCGTCTTATGTCTCAGGCTTTAAGAAAGCTTGCAGGCTCTCTTTCGAAATCCAATACAACCTGTATCTTTATCAACCAGTTACGTGAAAAAATCGGTGTTATGTTTGGTAACCCCGAAACAACAACGGGTGGTCGTGCTCTTAAATTCTTCTCAAGCGTACGCATTGATATTCGTCGCATTGACTCTATCAAGAAAGATGGCGAGATCGTCGGTAACCGTGTACGTGCAAAAGTTGTTAAGAATAAAGTTGCCCCCCCGTTTAGGCAAGCAGAATTCGATCTCATGTACGGTGAGGGTATATCGCGTGAAGGCTGCATTGTTGACATGGCTGTAGAGGCTGGTGTCGCAAAGAAGAGCGGTGCTTGGTATACCTACGGTGAAGAGCGTCTTGGCCAGGGTCGTGAAGCTGCAAAACTCACGCTCAAGGAAAATCCTGATCTTCGTGATGAGCTTGAAGCAAAGGTACGTGAGAGCTTTGAGATTCCCGTCATTGTTTCTACGGGAGAATCAGAAATTGAAGCCGCTCCTAAACCGCCCAGCAAAAAATAATCAACCCTTTTACGTGGTTCTGCTAAACCAATGCCCTATATCGACAAAGCATATCTTGAAGCGCTTAAAAAGCAACTTGAAAAGCATCCTGATACTAATCAGGATGCCTACCCTGAGCCAATGTCTGCAAGCACCTCTTCTCTCACTGAATCCAACAGGAACTGCCCACAAGTTTCGTCTTTTTCAGATGATGAGCCCTGGGTTGCGGTCTATAAAAAGATTCAACGGCTCGCTAATGTAAGTGAACGTTCTACCAAAGGCCTCAGAGATCGTTTGACGCGTGAGGGGTTCGATGCAGATGCAATCGAATACGCGCTCGCACGCGCTTGCTCGTTTGGCATTGTTGATGATATGCGCTATGCGGAAATATTGGTGAGAAGCAGACTTACTGCTGGCAAAGGCAGACGGGGGATTGAGGCGGAATTACGAGAGTTGGCGATAGATCCTGATACTGTTGAGGGTTGGCATGATGATGCTGATGATAAGAGTGAACTTGAGCGCGCCATCGACCTTCTCGAAAAAAAACCTCCAAGAGCAAAGAATAAGCGGGACGCTGCTTATCGAAAGCTGGTAACTAAGGGATATAGCTCGTCAGTGGCTCAATCTGCAGCTCGCATATGGAGCGAATCGGCTTAATTCTCAAAAAGGCTTTATCAAAATCCAATAAAGCTTTATCATGGTATTTAGCTTGAGTGCTTGCGTGCCTGATAAGGCACTTTTTATAGAAACAATTCCATAGGTGTGCTTTCTGTGCGCATTCGCTCATGCCAGGTATGTTGCCCGGCATTTTTTATGTCGAAAATTTTGAAAATGACTTATGACCAGCACTTTAGAATGAAAGGGGGAGCGAATGCCCGAAATACTATGGCTCGTTATTGGAGCTGTTGTCGGTATCGCTCTCGGCTTTGTTATTACACGTTTTGTCGTGAATGCTTCGACGAAACGGGCGGCACAGGAGGCCGATAGCCTCGTAGCCGATGCTAAGAAACAAGCCGAAACGCTTCGTCGAGAAGCAATTGTGGAAGCTAAGGACGAAGTCCTTATGATGAAGCAAGAAGCAGAAATCGAGAACAAAGAGAGGTTGCGTGAAGTTCGCGCGGCTGAAAGTAGGCTCTCGCAACGCGAAGAGTCACTTGATCGTCGCGTCGAATCACTCGACACTCGCGAGCATCAAATATCTTCAATGCAAGGGCAGATTGAGCGTCGTGAACGCGACCTCAAAGAAGCCGCTGAAGAGGTAAACCATCGCCTCGAACGCGTTGCGGGTATGTCTCC
>JAVWLC010000286.1:0-3576 GCA_036638175.1 Raoultibacter sp.
GGCGATGGCGGCAAGCCCTGATAATATTGCCGAAATCAAGAAGCTCATGGGCATTCAGACTATCGGCCACGATAAGCTCAATCAGCTACGCCACGTACGCTTCTTGCGTGATGCTGAGGGACTTGCGGCTCACATGGCACACCATGCCGAAATCGTACGTCCGAAGTTTGAGCTCGTATGCGAAAAACTCGCCACGGGTCTCGAAGGTACTGGATTAGGTGCTTGGACCGATCCGCGCGGTGGCTACTTTGTTTCGTTTGATGCACCAGTCGGCACCGCAAAACGCATTGTCGCCCTTGCAAAAGAAGCCGGTGTTGTCATGACGGGCGCAGGTGCAACCTACCCCCTTGGCAAAGATCCTTCCGACAGCAACATCCGTATTGCCCCAACACTTCCCCCACTCCATGAGCTGGAATCAGCCATGGACGTGTTTGTCTGCTGCGTGAAGCTTGCAGCAGTGGAGAACCTCTTGGCAACACGATAGCGCTGCATGATATCCGAAGAAGAGATTAGCAGCCACTGCTACTCGCGCACATTTCAGCGAGCCGACCCGCTTGCGACCTCGGGTCGACGCATCCTCACCAAGCAAGGCCGCCATGATGAGGATGAAACGACCGTGAGTGCTTTTTTCATAGGCAGCAAAGGATGGAATGAGCGCTACCGTTCATTCGTCACGTTTTATGAAGAGGGCGATGCTATCATCGACTATTCTTGCACCTGTCCCGCCATGGATACCTATGACGGGATGTGCAAGCATTGTGCTGCGCTCATGTTGTCATATAACAAATCTCCTGAGACATTTCTCGGGTTCCAGAAAAAACGTCTTCCAGCAGCAACCTCTACAAGCATTGCCGCCTTCATGGAACGCTCGCGTCTCATTTCTGAATCAGGCAGCGTGGGCACTATCAGCCTTGAGACAACGATTAACTACGGTTACCACCGATGGACCGCACATTTTAGGGTTGCGAGCCCACAAGGAAGCTACGTTATTAAAAGTATTTCTGATTTTGTGAACAGGATGCGCAAAGGAGAACACTTTAGCTACGGCAAAAAACTCGCTTTCACCCATACACCAACCATGCTCACGGACCGAGCCCGTGTTCTTGTCGATTTTCTCGATAAAGCAGTTTCGGTGCGCGATCACGTAAACAACTCGGCGCTTTGGCGCTACCGAGGCCGCGATGATTCAGGACGTGATCTCGAGCTTTCCGATGTTGAGCTCATTGAACTTATTGATATTCTTGATGGGACATCGTTTTTGGTCAATGGTACCGATTATGGCGTTCGCTCAAATACCCATGCTCATGTTGAGCATGAAAATCCTCCTATCGAAATCAAACTCAATAAAGTGGGTGCAGAAGGCTATGCAATCGTCCGCAAAAGCCCTATCCCCTTTGCCGCCCACGGTGACAGAATGTATGTCTGGCTCGGCGATGTCTTTTACCGATGTTCACCCGAATACGCCCGCTGTGCCGATTTTCTGCGCAACATCTACGACAGTGAAGACGATCGACTTTTTATCGGCAACGCCGACATGCCACTTTTTTGCGCGACCGTTCTTCCCGCTATCGAAGATCACCTCTGCGTAAACGCGCCGAGCGAAATACAAGCATATCGCCCCGTCCCTTGCCAGCTTGAGTTCTATTTTGACAAAGATAAAAAGAGTGTTTCATGCGAAGCACAAGCTCTCTATGGCGAATGTCGCTATTCACTGTTCGATACGCCTGATTCCCCAGACGAACCCATCCACACCCCTGGACCCCTGCGCAACGAACTCGTGGAAACTATGGCTCAACGCCTCGTCAACCAGTACTTCAAAAAGGCTCAGCAGCGAATCGACCTCGAAGATGACGAAGCCGTAGCACAACTCATCTTTGGCGGACTCTTGGAGTTCCAAGCGATTGGAAAGGTCTTTACCACCCCAGCCTTCGATCGATTGCTTACCGACCGCAAACCCCGCGTATCCTTCGGACTATCGCTGGCTGGAGATCTCATCAATCTGACAATTTCATCCGATGATCTGCCACCTTCCGACATAGCCCCTTTGCTTGCAAGCTATAAAAAGCACAAGCGCTACCACCGCCTTCGCAATGGCGCATTCATTGATTTACAGGACAGCAACCTCGCTGAACTTAACCGCCTCGTTTCTGATTTGGGCATAACGGCAAAACAATTGAACCAAGGCGTTGTGGAGCTCCCGTCATTTCGCGCATTCTACCTCGATGAAGAACTCGAAGACGTTCACCGAGACGAAACGTTTACCCGCTATGTCGAAAGCTTCAAAAACGCTCCCGTAAAGAGCTACCGCGTTCCCAGCCCTCTCGAAAAGACGTTGCGAGGATACCAAATTAAAGGCTTCGAATGGCTTAACCTCCTCGTCGATCGAGGTTTCGGGGGTATTTTGGCCGACGAAATGGGTCTCGGTAAATCCGCGCAACTCATTGCGTTACTCCTCGCCCGCCGCGCAGATGCACGCAAAATCGGCCCCAATCTCATAGTTTGCCCTGCATCACTTGTCTACAACTGGCTCGCAGAGTTCGAGCGATTCGCGCCCGAACTTGATGTTCGCGCCATTGTCGGTACAAAGCAAGAGCGTGCTCGCATCAGAAAAAGCAAAGCATGCGATGTCTTTATTACCTCATATGATCTTTTGCGCATAGATTCGGATGCTTACGAAGGCCGCGAATTTTATTGCTGCGCCCTTGACGAAGCACAGTACATCAAGAATCACGCTACGCTCACAACACGAAGCGTAAAACGTATAGCCGCCCGCCACCGCTTTGCCCTGACGGGAACCCCCATGGAAAATCGCCTCAGTGAGTTGTGGAGCATATTCGATTTCCTCATGCCGGGTCTATTAGGTTCCTACATGCGCTTTCGCGAACGCTTTGAGCTCTCTATCATGGGTGGCGACGAAGATGCCGCCCAGCGACTGCGCGCATTAGTGGAACCTTTTATGATGCGCAGGGTAAAAACCAAAGTTCTTCGGGATCTACCCGACAAACTCGAGTCGGTTTTCTACGCGCATATGGAAGGTGAGCAGCGCCAGTTGTATGTCGCAAGCGAACAACAGCTGCGGGAATCACTAACTGAACAAAGAAAGAACCGCAAGTCGAAAAGCTTTGATGCACGGAAAGTTGAGATACTTGCCGAGCTGACCAAGCTTCGGCAACTGTGCTGCGATCCTCATCTGCTCTACGAGAATTACGAGGGACCCGCAGCAAAACTCGATGCCGTTGTTGAGCTCGTTGAATCGGCAATCGATGCTGGCGAAAAAGTACTTGTTTTCTCTCAGTTTACAAGCTTTCTTGCTCTCATCGCTGATCGACTTGATGTCATCGGTGCCCCCTATTACACACTTACGGGTGCAACGGCCAAGAAAAAACGGTTAGAGCTGGTGAATGCTTTTAACGAAGACGACACGCCTGTCTTCCTCATGTCACTTAAAGCTGGTGGCACAGGGCTCAATCTAACAGGTGCAACCATTGTTATCCACGCAGATCCTTGGTGGAACGCAGCAGCGCAAGCTCAAGCAACTGATCGCGCGCATCGTATTGGTCAGACCCAGGTGGTGAG
>JAVWLC010000287.1:0-3564 GCA_036638175.1 Raoultibacter sp.
TGATACCCGCATCATTAAGTCGGTGCAAGCCTTCGAAAAACGCGAGGTAGTCAGCGTACGATGCTCGCGAAGAATCAAAAATGTCGCCTGCAATGATTACAAAATCAACCTGATTGTCGAGCGCCGCATCAATGACACGCACGTAGCTCTCTGGAATAGCAGTGAGCAAACGCAGGGCCCATGTCTCAGAAAGAGCGCGCAACCCACGAAAGGGCGCTCCAAAATGAAGGTCCGCAGCGTGAATAAATGTAACGCGTTTCGGCATGCTTCCAGTGTACCGCGAAAAGCATGCGCGTACGTGCTACATATAGCCCCGCGCGCGTGAATTGTCGGCTAAGCCCACAAACTTCGTAAACTCGGGCTGGAAGCTAAGAGGAATCACGTCTGTTGGACCGTTACGGTGCTTGGCCACAATAAGGTTAGCGGTGCCCCAATCAGGGCGATCATCAGCTTCGGCTTCGTCTACATCCATGCTTCGGTCGATAAACATAACGATGTCGGCATCCTGCTCAATCGAACCCGATTCACGAAGATCGGAAAGCATTGGAGTCTTCTTGCTCCGCATCTCGACAGCGCGAGAAAGCTGCGATAAAGCAATCACAGGCATGTTCATTTCTTTCGCAAGGATCTTAAGACCACGCGAAATTTCGCCAACTTCAACAGCACGGTTACCATCACGACGTGCTTGTGGCGGCTGCATAAGCTGCAAATAGTCGACCACGATCATCCCTTGCTCACTACCACGCAGCTCCCGACGCGCTTTCGCACGTAGTTCAAGAATAGAAAGTGCTGGAGTATCGTCAATGTACAAATCAAGATTCGACAGATTGCCACACGCCGTGGCAATCTGATTCCAGTCATAGTCTTGCAGCTCGCCGTTGCGGATACTCTGTAAGCTAACGCGTGCTTCGGAGCACAGGATTCTCTGCACAAGCTGAGGCGCACTCATCTCAAGCGACAAAAAAGCAACCGTCGTGCCCTTTTTTGCCGAGTTGACAGCAAGGTTTAAGGCAAACGCAGTCTTGCCAACACCAGGTCGTGCCGCAAGAATTACAAGATCGCCTCCTCGAAAGCCATGGAACAAATTGTCGACATCGTCGAATCCCGAAGGAGCGCCCGCCATATGTGATTGGCGATTCGCAAGTTCAGTAATCTCTTCAAATGCATTGGTGATCAAAGAGTCCATCTTAGTAAACGCAGAAGATACGCGCTTTTCCGTTACTTTAAAAAGCGACTTTTCTGCCTCTTCGACAACAGAACCAAGATCATCAGGTGCATCGTAGGCCAACGATTCAATTTCTGCCGAAGCAAAAATAAGATCGCGTAGGATGCCTGTTCGTTTCACAATGTCGGCGTGGTTGCGCCAATTTGTAAGCGCAAACGTGTTGTCGCCGAGCTCAACCAAATAAGCTTTGCCCCCCACAGCTTCAAGCTGACCCGTAGCATTCAGCGTATCAGCAAGTGAAATTTGGTCGATCGGGATATGGCGAATGTATAGGTCCAATACCGCTTCAAATATTCGCTGATGCGCTGGACGGAAAAAGTTATCAGGAACGAGCTTTGTAGCCATCTCCTCAACCGCTTCCTGATTGAGCATGCACGCTGCCAAAACCGACTTCTCGGCTTCGATGTTTTGCGGCATAGTCTTGCGCTTTGCAGCGACACTTGTCTCTTCTGGTGCAAAATCAGGATTATTATACGGAGCGGTTCGTTGAGCCGACATACCCGTCCTTTCATTGTATTCTCGCGTCTCGGCACGAGTATCTTACCCTATAAAAACCGCAGTTCAAGAAAGCTTTTTGACCATGCAAAACTCAGTATTACGTTATCCACACCAAAGTTGGAAAACCTAAGACACCCACCAGCGTTTTGAAGAGTTTTCCACACTTTCCACCATCATGTTCTGTGGGAAACTATTTTCTTGAACGGTATCGATAAGCTTAGCCACAGCAAAGGTCCCCCGCCGAAGCGAGGGACCTCATGTAAGACGCAATTTCAGCTCAGAACATGCGGCTGATCGCTTAAGCCTACAGTTCTTTTTCGGCTTCGACTACTTCGTCGAGCGTTTCAGCAGCCTCGGCAGCAGCTTGAGCATCGCCAGCTGCATCAGCAGCCTGGACGCTTGTCGCAGCTTCCTCAATGATCGCTTCTTCAATGTTCTTGAGCTCTTCGCGAGCCTCAGCATCCTCAGCAGCTTCCACTGCCGCGGCAGCTTCCTCTGCAGGAATCTCCTGATTTTCGCCACCGACGAACAAGCTTAGCTTCGTCTTGATGTCACGATACAAGGAGATAACAACCTCATGCTCGCCAGCAGTTTTGATGGGAGACTTCAGGTCGATGCGCTTCTTGTCGATATCAAGTCCGAGGCTTTCTTTGATAGCATCGGCGACCATGACAGACGTAACCGAGCCGAACAGCTGGCCTTCTTCGCCGACCTTCGCCACGATCTTTACGACATTACCTTCGAGCGCGGACTTGATCTTCTCGGCTTCGCCGACACGACCTTCTTCACGGCTCTCGATGTTGTGCTTGCGCTGCTCGAGCTGCTTCAGGTTGCCCTGGGTAGCAGGAATAGCGATCTGCTGAGGATACAGGAAGTTATTGGCAAATCCAGCGGCCACCTCGATGACATCGCCTTCACCACCCCTGCCCTTCAACTCTTTAAGCAAAATTACTTTCATTGGTTACCCCCTAGCCTAGCGGTTGCGGCGGTCGCCACGACCACTGACGGCGGGAACCGCGTACGGCATCAAAGCCATTTCGCGTGCGCGCTTGATAGCAGAAGCGATATCACGCTGGTGCTGAGTGCAGGCGCCTGTCACACGACGGGGCTTGATCTTTCCGCGGTCAGTTACATATTTACGCAGCATCTGTGTATCTTTGTAGTCGATGTACTGAGTGTCTTCTTTGCAGAATTGACAGTACTTACGACGAGGCTGCTTTGCGTAATCAGACATTTTACTAACCTCTTTCGTACCTATTAAAATGGGATGTCTTCATCGTAGACCGAAGAAGAGGCATCAATCACCGGAGCAGCTGCCGGGCTGGCAGGCGCATAATTACCCGATGAAGCCGAAGCGGAATCGTTTCTGCTCGACATAAATTCGAGCTCATCAACAATCACCTCGATCTTCGAGCGCTTCTGTCCTTCGCGCTCCCACTGGCTCCAACGCAATTTTCCTTCGATGGACACTTTAGTCCCCTTCGAAAGAAAGCGCGAAAGGCTCTCAGCTCGGGCGCCGAACATGGTGCAGTCAATGAAGTTGGGATAATCTTCCCAATCACCAGTCTGCTGATTCTTGCGACGATCATTGACCGCTACACCGAATCCGAGCACAGGCAAACCACTTGCCGTTGAACGCAATTCGGGATCGCGAGTCAGATTTCCGCTAATGATCACTCGGTTAATGCTCATTCTTCCACCTCTTCTCATGCAGGATGGCATTATTTCATTCAGCCATCCGAAACGTTTGCTCAATTAATCACGGTCAAAACGCTTGACGATCATGTGACGCGCAACAGCGTCAGTGATACGCAACACGCGATCCAATTCTGCAATGTTTT
>JAVWLC010000288.1:0-3557 GCA_036638175.1 Raoultibacter sp.
GTCGAGTACAACCCAACGTTGCGCGCGGAAGAGGATGCACTCATGCTGTCTAAGGCGTTGCAAGTTCTTGGCAAGCGTGTGGGATTCGGCACTAAATACTATAGCCTCGATGCTGCGGGCGGCATCACGACCGCTAAGGAGGTAGCCTCCGACAACTCAGAGATGATGCGGACGGTGCATCGCCATGAGCATATGATTTCGCCCGCGATAGAGGGCATCGTGACCGCAGCGGCTAACATATACCGATCAATCGGCACGGTGTCGATGCCTGATATAACAGGCGCTATCAACGTGGTTATGGGCGACTCAATCATCCAGGATGAGGACAGCATGCGCGACCGTGACCGAGCGGATGTTGCTGCGGGGCTGTTGGAGCCGTGGAAGTACATGATGCGCTGGCAGGGTTACTCAGAGGATGAGGCTCGTGCAGCTGCCGGGGATGACACTGACGCCGAAACGCCGGAAGAGTTCTAGCGCCTGTGACCACCGAAGCCCGCGACATAGACGCACTGGTTGACAGCATCCTAGGAGGCACGCAGGAGCGGTACGTGAGAGAGCTTACCGACCTGCTTATAGCCGACCTCATCGATGGTGTGTTCTCTGGGCGCACCTCACAGGCAGCGGCTACACTTGCCGGCATAAACCGCAACAAGATAAACACGCTGCTCGCTAAGTATCGTGACCGAATATCAACTGAGGTCATGGAGCAGGTGCAGGCGACACTACAGCATGGCGATGCTGCCGACGTGGCATCCCTTGATGCCGTCTACGGCTCGCAGGAGGTTGGCTCTTCGGTGATGGCGGCTAGGGCGGCAGGCTACAGCAAGCACGCTCAGGAGATTGCTTACCAGACAGCACGCGGCTTGCGCGAGGTAATAGAGCGGCAGAACATCGCGCTTGCTGACGGTGCTGCTCGCATATGGTATGAGGTTACAGGCGATGCCATCACGGCAATCAATAACGGGCTGGTTACGCGCGACCGGGTTATTGCCGATGCGGTAGCGCGCCTTACCGATGCTGGCATCACCACGATCGATTACAAGAGCGGCATCAGCAACAACATCGACGTAGCCATCAAGCGCCATCTTGTGACGCAGGTGAGCCAGGCGGGTGGAGACATGACCATGGCGCGCCTAGAGCAATACGGACATAACCTGGTTCTGGTGTCGGCTCACTATGGCGCACGCCCCGAGCACGACAGCTGGCAAGGCAAGGCATACAGCCTTAAGGGGCGCAAGACACAGGGCAGCGTTACCTACCAAGACTTCTACCGAGCGACCGAGTATGGCAGCGTTACGGGGATTAAGGGCGTTAATTGCCGCCACTCGTTCGGACCTTATTACCCCGGCATCAGCTCGCTACCAGACACCAGCTTTAAGCTTGAGAGCAAGCACTTCGGGCAGACCTCCGAGCAGTATTACAAAGCGACCCAACGACAGCGCGAGCTTGAGCGTCGCATCCGCAAGACCAAGCGCGAGGTCGCTACCATGGAGCGCGCAGGCTTAGGCTTGGAATCGCCTAGCTATGTGCAAACGCGCCTTGTGCTAGGCAAGCAGCAGCGCATGCTGGCTGAGCACTGCCAAGCTAACAAGCTGGTGCGGCAACCAAAGCGCGAGAAAGCCTACGGAGTGGGAAACCAGCCAAGGGCTTTGAGAGTAATAACGAGGAATAAGCCGCGCATCACAAAATACAACCACGCATCTTCGCAAGATGAAGTGAATAATCTCGTTCACGGCGTATTAGCGGGAGTACGATTCTCATCAAAACCAATATACGTTGGCGGAAAAATAGGAACACCGGGTGCTACAAAGTTGATGCCAGATCCCCAAACAGGAAAAATACGAATCATATCAATGAAAATAGGCAAGCAGCAATATCCAGGGCAAAAAGCTCTTATTGACTCATTGCTACATGAGGAGCTGGAAGCAAGGCTCCATATGAAACCACCTATACTTCATAAATACTGGGAATTAACCCACGCAGAAACTGATACTGAACTACATAAATACATTCAAAGAATAATCGATCGTTATGTTAAAATGAAAGGGTTATGAACGTAAAACGCGAAGACATAATACAGCTACTGCACGATGGAACAAAAGACCAAATGGAGGGTCTAAAATGTCCCAATTGCGGCAGCGCAATTTCTTATCGATATAGCGAGGAATACGGTAACTTTGGGACTTCCTGTGACTGCCTGATCGAAAGAACTCGCGGATTTGGCTACAAACCGAATTGTGCTATTTTTTTTGGAGATGTGCATACATTCTAAAAAAGGAGCAAGCCTACCAAACTGTGTACTTACCCCTTTTTGCTAGGTACTAGTCCGTTTTTTGAAGTTAGTGAGCCGTCCTTATGGGCGGCTTTTCTACGTCTGGTGACACATCCCGCATCCTAATCATGGCAGGTGCGCAGCCGATGCGCGCACAACATAGGGCAACCAGTCAGCCGATGACTGGCCATTGCGGCGCAGTGAAGCGCCAACCAAACTCATGGATGACGGAAGGAAACAGGATGGCAGAAGACACCACGGAAACGGCATCAACCGATGAAGCACAAGCAGAAGGTGCGGCAGCTGCACAGCAGGGCAAACCTGATCACGCAATCGCGGCTGACAAATACAAGCAGCAGCGCGACACAGCGCGTGCTCAGGCGGCAGAAGTCCAGAAGCAGCTCGATGACCTCAACACTAAGCTAGCTAAGGCGCTCACAGAAGACGACATGAAAGCCGCCGTCGAAAAGGCTAAGCAGGATAGTGAAGCTAACGAAAAGGCTATGAAAGAGAGTTGGGAAGCCGACCGCAAGCGTCTTACCGTCGAAAACGCGCTCATTAGCGCAGGCTGTAACGACACCGTAGGACTTATCGCCCACCTTGATATGGCGAAGGTTGCCGTTGCGGACGATGGTCACATCTCCGGACTTGATGCGAAGGAACTAAAGGAGTCCTATCCCTACCTGTTTGCAGAAGGAAAGACTGTATCCTCTGCGGCAACGCCCGGTGGAGCGGCTAAGAAGATGACCAAGGAGCAGATCATGGCCATCAAAGATACGGCGACGCGCCAGAAGGCCATCGCCGACAACATTGACGTGTTCGAGTAAGGAGCAACTATGGCAGTAGATCCAAAAACTATGAAAGCAGCAGACTTCGCGCGCGTAAGTGCGATTGATTTTGTTGCACGTTTTGAAACCAACATCAACCAGCTTGTAGAAATTTTAGGCATCACGCGCAAAATCGAAAAGCAGCCAGGCACCGTCGTTAAGACCTACAAGGTGCAGGGTACGCTTGAGAGCGGTGACGTGGCGGAAGGCGAGACTATCCCGCTGTCTAAGTACAACACCGTCGTTGGCCAACTTTTTGAGATGAAGCTTAAGAAGTGGCGCAAGCAGACTACGGTGGAAGCCATCAACGATAAGGGCTACACCCAGGCGGTTGAAGACACCGACACCAAGATGATCAAAGACGTTCAGGGCGGACTTCGTTCCGACTTCTTCGCGTTTCTCCAGACCGGCACCGGCACTGCGACCGGCGTAGGGCTGCAAGGCGCACTCGCTGCCGC
>JAVWLC010000289.1:0-3544 GCA_036638175.1 Raoultibacter sp.
TGGGTGGGAGTAGGGTCACCTGAGGTGTCGGTGTTTGGGGTGCTGGGGTCTGTGGCAGACTCACTTCCCTTATCAAGGGATACCGTTTCGTTTATGGGGGCAGATTGCTCAACGCTAACGCCTACGGTTGTATCAGCAAGAGCAATACTAGGTGCAAGACTTACCACAAGGCATACTGCCAGTAGCATCTTGAATGTATAGTTTGACACTGCTTTGATACTGCGCTGTCTTTGCATGGTGGCCTCTATCGGAGTGCTCACTCAGATGTATATGATTTAGTTGACCTGAGTGGTTTACTTACAGACCTTACCGAGTATAGCAGCGCATATGGCTCTGATAAACACACTGTATTTCGTTGGTGGTAAATGTGGACCCCCTTGGGTAGCAGAGGTTTGAGGTCCGCATTTCACCACGCCAATCAGCAAATTTGCAGCAGTTTTTAACCTACAAGAACGTCTTAACGTCGAGCGCCTCGAACGTTCGCACCGCAATATCAGCGGTGGCTTGCAGCTCTTCAAACGTACCAGCGAGATCAGTGTCGTAGATGCCAACGGACTTATAGCCAGCGTTATTGAGCGTGTGAACGGCGTACAGTGAATCCTCGAAACCCCATGTATCTTCAAGTGCGGTTCCCATGAGCCTGCGCGCTTCGTCAAATACAGCGGGCTCGCGCTTTGAGCGGCCCACATCATCAACCGAAACGATTGCTTCGAGATAAGGAGTGAAGCCCGTGTACTCAAGCCCCGCCTGCAAGTATGGTTGCGGACTCGACGAAGCAACGCTGCATTTGACCCCTGCTTCATGGAGTGCTCGCACAAACTCAAGAGCACCTTCGCGAGGCTCAACTTCGTTGCGGTAATAATCGAGCATACCCTCATCAATCATGCGTTTGACATCTTCGCCACTAGTGCCAATGCCATACTTTTCATGAAGATGCGCCCCTGCTTCAGGAATGGTTAAGGGACCCAGCTCAGCGGTTATCTTGTCGGAGGGCTCAACGCCTCCTGAGACAAGAATGCTGTCTTCGACAATACGCCACGATTCCATCGAATCGAGCAGGGTTCCGTCGCAGTCAAATATCACTCCTGTAGTCATGCGCTTCCTTCCTTGGTCTTTTCGACCAGGTCAAATAATTCTTCCCTCGAATGGATATCGAGCTTTTGATAAATGTGTCGCACGTGAGCTTTCGCCGTACCGTTCGCAATAAAGAGATCCTTTTCGATTTCGGCGATCGACTTCTTTTGCGCAAGGAGGAGCAAAACCTCGGATTCACGCATAGACAGAGCGTAGTGCTTCGCCATGTCTGCACAGACGCTGCCGAGCGCGGGATGATCGGGTGCGCTGCCGCCATCAGGCGAATTGCCACGCAGAGGCTTCTGTTTTCCAATTCCCCAGCGGCTCATCAGGTCTTTTTCTGAAAGGAGAATCATGGTGGTTGCAATAACCAGCAAAACGATGACCACGTTGATGAGCACTTCGCCTTGCGGGAAGACTGGAGTCATGCGCTCAACCAGCGATTCGGCTTCCCTGCCCCCGAACATAAACAGCTGACGCACGGCGCGCTCGATGCCGAAGAGCCACAGAGCATTCATGCCATAGCGGTAGACCATGTTGCTGAGGACTATCATGATGAGAATCGAAAACGCGGTGTAGCTCAGGGTCGCGCAAAAACCTGCAACCTGCTCGCTCGGAAATCCGAGTGCAGGAACCAGCAAAAACGCACCCACCATAAACGGCAGTCCAAAGCGATACATTACGCCAAAATCGAACTTCTTCCCTTGCCAAACCACGCCCACCAGCACAACGATTGCAGCAATAATCACTCCGAGCGAAGAATGGGGTCCCGTAAATACATAGAGCGAACTTTCCTTGAGGCCATAAGCAAAACTGTATACCGCCATAAGCAGCACGGGCTTCCAAGGAAACAAGAACTGCGACGTTGGGGGCTTCGGTAGCGACTCTGCGGGAAGTTCCCGAAAGCTCTTATAGGCCATCCACGCTGAGAGAAGGGGTAACACGATAGTCATGCCAGCAAGGTATTCGGGCACAAATCCTTTGTAGAGATATACGATTGCCGCACCAAGCAGAATCGAAGCCGAATAATAGAGCGCCACGCGCATTGGGTTAACGCATCCGTAGAATTCCGACCACAGCAAAATCAGCAACGCAATACCAATGCCAGCCGCAGCGGAAACAACAAACGCGAACGGAGCCATAAGTTCAGGGTATTGCAAGGAGGCAAAGTTCGCTGCTGTCGAAAGAGCTAGGAGCGTACCCGCAACAGCAAACACCCATCGTCGGTTGCTCAGAGAAACCAACCGCCTCGCGAACAGTGCCACAGCAAACCACACAACAACAGCGGTAACATCAAACACATCACGCGCCGCCACGGATTGGATAGGAAAATCGAGAAACGATCCAACGTAGGCGATCTCAATCCACGCGCGATATAAACCGAGACCAAGGAAGATCAGTGGAATCTTTGGAAAACGCCGAGTGGCACCCTTCTCTGCGCGCTCATCGCCCCCCTCTTCGGGGTTTGATCGAGCGACTTTCGCTTCGACTTCCACTCACACACCTCCTCGGTTTCCTGCGTTAGGGATGATTGTACCGTATTGAGAAAAGAGGTGCTGTTCGGGACTTTCGCTATATCGCCTGATCAAGTGAGGTGTTATACGGGGTGTTAGGAAAATAAGCCTCACAAAACTGTCTTGTGGTCGATGTTTGCATCCGAAAAACGCCATACCGTTATCGCCAGAACGTTAAGGAACCTGCATCCGTTGTCTCAGCAAATACGGATGCAAAAACGAAAGGGATGGGATACAACCATGAAGACCAAGGGAATCAATGCAGGATTGTCACGACGCGATCTGTTCAAACTTGGTGGCGTTGCTGCCGTAGGTGTCGCGGGACTGAGCACACTCAGCGCCTGCTCTCCTCAAGGTGGATCGGCAACCGCTGATGCCAGCAGCAAAACGGCGAGCAGCTTGGACCCCGCCGTTTCAGGGCATTACGCCGAGGTGCTTCCAAGCTTTTTAGCCGAGCCCGAGCCAATTGCCGAATCGGACATTGTTGAAACAAAAGAATACGACGTTGTGGTTGTTGGTGCTGGTGCGGCAGGCGTTACCTGTGCGCTTTCGGCCGTTGAAAATGGCGCCACCGTTGCAGTGCTTCAGAAGGAAGCAAAGGTTGTTTCACAGGGCAACACGGGAACAGGCATCGATCTTACAGCAAGTGGCGAAGGTGCAGCAGGTGCCGTGCTTGGGCTTCTGCTCAAGGGCAACGCTTATCGCAGCAACCCTGAGCTCAACCGCGTATGGACCGAGAATTCGGGCGAAGCGGTTTCTTGGGTTATCGAGCGCGCAGCTGAAGCAGGTGCGCAGGTCAGCAACATCGGCAACCGCATGGCTGCTCCTGTGAGCGTGGTCAACGACATTCCGATCACTTACGTCACGTCTGAGTTTGGTCCGAAGCCCTATACCGCAGGCGATGGCATGGCAGTGCTTGCTACCTTTGCGGAAAGCAAGGGTGCGGAGTTTTTCTT
>JAVWLC010000290.1:0-3544 GCA_036638175.1 Raoultibacter sp.
AAAGGAAGCGAGCTTTCGGTGCACTTCACACATGGCACAGGTTTGCGTGCCGGACAAAAGAATGCATTGTGTGCCGCCCGATCGAATCAAACACAGAGGTCCTTTTGGATTTCATCTGTGTTGATTTTTGTATTGGGGGTACTGTGCTGCTGCATGCTCTCGCCCTCCTTGTCGTATGCCGATCGCGCTCCCGAAGACCTTGATACCAACTATGAGCCAGCACGCAATCAGGTTATCAATACGCTTTACTCCTCACGTGGTGGAGACATTGGAACAGCGGCTGAAGTACATGGCATAACCGAAGAAGAAATAGCAGCTCAGGCAGCAGCGGCAGAAGAAGCAGCACGCGTAAGTGCTGAGGCTGCAGCCGCCGCAAAGGCTGCAGGCCCCGTTGTTTCTCCCGAAGTTGTCCAGGCAGATCCTTTGCGCATTGGCGCATGGTTCGTTGAGAACGATAAGACGGCGGTTTATCAGGCACGCAAAGCCACAGCCGATACAGATCCTAGCGCGGGTACAATCGAAGCAACCAAGCCTTTCCCCGAAGAAGTGTCGGGAATGATGGCATGGATGCAGACCGCATTTTTGATGCTTGCCGGAGCAGCACTTTGTGGTGCGCTTGCTGCGGTGCTTTTTACCAAAGCCTATCGGCGAACAGCAAAAGGGAAACATATCCCGACAAGTAATGGGAACCCAATAACGGAAAAGACAGTACGGTGAGGTAGAGAATGGCCACGATTGATCCCAACGATGAAAACGTAACACTATCGTTCAACGAGCTTCTGGCTGCAGCATCGGGGAAGACGCTAGGCGAAGAGAATCAAGAAGCCGCATCAACAGGTGAGGCTTTCAGCGTTCTTGCTTCGATTGGATTCCAGGCCGAAGCTGCCCCCGCATTTGATACTGTACTTGAGCGATCATCGGCGGATTCCTCCGATAGTGATGCCGCATCCGATGCTGCGCCCACTGCATCCTTCGATGTCTTATCAAGTCTTGGATTCGGGAGCGGAACCTCCACGGATGCAAGCCTGTCATCTTCGAACAACGAATCACAAGCGTCTACGTCATCATTCGATCTCGCTTCTGCGCTTGGCTATTCCGAAGAGCCCTCGGAGACAGCAGCTATTGCTACGCTTGGTCGCGCTTTGGGCATTGAGCCTGAGGAAGAGCCAAAGCCCCTTCCTGATTTGGGAATTGCTCCTCTATTCGTAGAAGAGCCAATCCTCGCTAAAAAAGAAAAGACCGATGCTGCGGCAGAGCAGGATAAAGCTGCTGCCTCGACTGATCCAGCATCTTCGAGCAAACGTGCTGAAAGTGAGACAAAGTCTGCACCCCCAGTTGAAGAAGTAAAGCCCAAGCGTAGTCGTTTTGCTGATGTACCGGTTGATCGCTCATCGCGCTGGCCCGCAAAGAAAGAGAAGTCAGCTTCTGAAGGTAATTCTCAGGTAAGCCAAGCGCAGCCTAATCAGACCGCTGCCTCAGAAACCGCAACTGCGTCGACAGCAGCAACACCAGTTTCTACGCAAGGCACCCAGCCACAGCAACGTGTGAATCAAGAGCCTTCCAAGCAGATCTCTTCTTCAGTGGCTACATCAGAGCCAACGCCAGCCACGAAGCAGAATTCAAACTTCGAAGAAAAATCTGGACAGCATCAGGCGCAAAAGCAGCAAGCTGTACAGCCAGAATCAACGCAGACAAAAACGGCTTCACAAGCACAGCCTCAATCCCAAGCACAATCGCAGTCCCAGAAAGAATCGACCGCCCCAAGCGATGCTCGCTCAAAAACCGCTGCCGAAGCAGCAAGGCCGACCTTCAGGAAGGCATCAGACGTCAAGGCTGCCCAGTCTTCTCGTCAGGGCGAAGATCGAGTTGAAGCTAAAGAGTCTTCTGCAAGCAAACCAGAATCAACCGAGTTTCGCAAAGATCGTCAGCCAACAATGGCACATGCTTCAATTGGCTCGCAGCAGGATAAAGAAAGCCGTACGGGAACCGATAAGTCACAAAGCTCGGCGAAGCAAACCAAGCCCACGCCAGCTAAAGCTCCCGCAAGCAAAATCTATTCGGGTGAAGTTGACCCCGCAACTGGTGAAAAACCAGCACCTCCGGTAAAGCCCCTGGTAAAGGAAGCTGAAAAGAAGAGTAAATTCTCTCGCACGCAATTAAAAGTGCTCGGAGTAATCCTCGTGATTGTGGCTTTGGCACTTGCGGGCTATGCGGCGTTTATGTTCATCTCAAACTCAAACATTGGAACCGCTGATTCGCAAAAAAGCCAGACCTCGCAAACCTCAGGCGCAGATGGTTCGGCAAGCAGCTCGGTAGCAAACGGACCAAGCAGCGTAACGTATCAATATACGGTATCGGGTCCAACTGGTGTGTTGTGTACGGCAACCGAAGTTGCTGAGTTTGATGCAACCAATACGTTGACACGCAGCACCATTACTACCGAATTGCCCGATAACGATCTTGCCAAGCAATTCCTCGAAGAAACGCATGCTGATTTTGGCTCAACCTTTGTTGAAGGTAGCGTTGACGGCTCAAAGGTGACGGTAGTTATTGACGAGAGTGGTCAGGGCCTCAAAAAAGAGGCATACACCGAACTTCTGATGAAGCGCGCAGCAGGGTGCGAGATTATTTCAGGATAACTTCGAGCCCACTCAATTGCGGCAAACAAGAAGACCCAAGTGACTAGCACCTGGGTCTTTACTTTTGATGTGCTGAGACAAGAAGTCCCCGCTGACGAACAGAATGAATCCGATTGACTACTTAGGCGTTGCTGCCTTCATGACCTGATCAGAAACCTCGAGGAATGCTGCGTACACTTCAGGTGCGAGCATGACGCAAGAGATCTGGTTATCGGTGACAAGCATCTTTACCTTGTCGGCCTTGATGCCGCGAACGAAATCGGCTTCCTTGGCCCTGCCGAGATCGTCAGAGGTGATGAGCAACTTGGACAGACTGTCCAAGCGAGGAAGATTCATTTCTCCAGACATTGATGGACTCCTAACAATGGTTAATATGAGACAATTACCTGATTATAAGTAAACAACACGTATTTTCAAAGAGATATTCTAAAAATACGCGTGAGAAAGATGCAAAATGCTCCTAAGGGAGTATGCTAGCATGTAATTTATAACGATACGGGACATGGTTATAAATAATGCTACCGCTAGGTAAACCCGTTTGATATGCTGAACAATCATGACTGAAAGAACGTTTCATAAGACGAATTATCTGTTCGCATTCGCGGATAGTTTTATTGCGCCCATGTGCAGCCAAAAGGCTGTTTGTGTGGCATCCATGTATGGTTGTTCTTTTGGACAGGGAGTGAGAGGGGCGTGCGTCAATGGCTGACCCACGTGACAGCTTATCCCTTTCACTCGATGACATCCTTGCGGCAGCACATAAGCTTGCTTCCGAGGAATCTGCTGAAAGCGTTGCCGAAATCCCTGAAGCTCCAGAAGCTGTTGAAGCGCAGAGCGCAGCAAGTCAGCCAGCACAAGAGGCGGCCCCTGCGCCAGTTTCAGAATCCGCAAGCAGTCAGCAACCA
>JAVWLC010000291.1:0-3503 GCA_036638175.1 Raoultibacter sp.
GGTCAGCCCGTCGGTTTTAACGCCTGCGGCATTGAGCGCGGCGATCATCTTTTCTTTCATCGGGTTTAGTTCCTTATTTGTGGTTTTTACTTCTTCGTACTCGGTTGGTTTGCGCACGACTTCTACGGGGTCACCGACGAGAGTTACCTGCTCGTCTGAGATGAGATACTTTTGCTGATAGGATTTGTTGCCTTCGTGGAATACGAACTTGTCAGTCCAAATTGACTGTATCCAGCGGCGTGTTTCAGGCGTCGAGTTTTGGTTAATCAGTTCATACAGGCGGCTACTGATGTCATCGAAAGAGAGGTCTGAGTTCGCAAACAGGTGAAATTTGATGTTGTCTACCAGACTTGAGCCTCGATAATCAGCCGCTTCTGACAGATTCACTTGTTCAATATCAACGTCTTGCTTTTCGTTGCTGGCGTTAACAAAGATCCCCACGCCATCATCCGGCGTCGCAGCGCCCTGCTCATCAAGCAAGATGGCCACATGGTCGAATAGCATGTTGCGAGCTACCCACGTGTACTTCTTGCCTTTTGACTTGCCGCTATTCTTTTCACGCTGTAGTAACAGCCCTGTAGATACGTGAATAGGCTTGGCGTCGGCATTATTTGCCAACTCATCAAGGCGCCCTAGTACCCGCTTACCGTTATCGGTAGCCGATGCGAATCGCTTGTTGATGAACATATCCATGACGACGCGATCGCCGTCTTTGCGGACATTCTCAGCCCATGCGCCTACGTGGAATTTGTTTACCGCTCGCGGGTTATTAGCACTGACGTACTCGCCGCCAATTTTTGGGTGGCCCAAAGGCATTTGGTTGCCTTCGAGTGTCTTAAAGCTTTTGTTAATTTCCTCAGCCGGATACAACCCGCCATTCATCACAACGTCATCAACGACAGGCACAACGCCGCGAATGACGATATGCTCGTCACCGTCGATGGTTTCAGTTGAGATATTTGCGGAGTTGATGGCGAGGGATTTAACGTGGATGCTGGATAGCTTCACGGTTACTCCTCTTGGATAAAATCGAGGTATAAAAAAACCCGCCGAAGCGGGTCTGTGTAGAAATCTTTATCTTTAGGGTTCTATCCATCCATCATGAATTTTAGACTTTGCGCTCAGATAGGCTTCTCTGGCTTTGTCCTCAGTTTTAAAATAACCGAGATGGATTTTTTTTCTGGTTTTCGGCTGGCAGATGTATGCCTCAAATTTACCCTCCCCCTTCCTAAAGCTAACACCTTTAGATCTATGCTTGTTCTGCATGTTTACGGTCCGGTCAACATCCCTCAGGTTTAACGGGGTATTATTTGCAGGATTACCATCAATGTGGTCAATTTCACCTTCTGGCCATTTTCCATGGTGCAAGCGATAAACAACGCGATGCGCGTAGATGTGCTGTTTACGAAAAATCCCACGGTAATAACCGCCCACCAAAGTGGTAAAAGCATTATCTCCAGCCTTCACGTTCTGCGACGGGCGCTTTATCCAAACCAGACCGGAAGGGCTTCTAATATCAATCGCAAGGTACTCTTCAATTTCATTCATAACTAATCGCTCCATTAGTTCGCTCATGATGGTGCTGGAAGGCCTTGAGCGTAAGGCTTTTCGGGTGGCCGCCCTATCCAGCAACGCTATTTTACCACATGAATGAGTTAGATAGCTTCACGCTGAGTCCTCTGTTGGGTTATTTCTCTGTCATTACCTGAATTAGGTAATTTGCACATGCTTCTCCGTCAGTGGAGTCGCTATCCTGATAGGCTTCAGGATTGTGCTTATAATCGTCGCACCACTTAACAAAAGCGGCTCTGATTTGAGATTCAGTAAACAGGCGGCCGTGGGTGATATCTATCGGCGCTTCATTGGGAACAAACGTGCTCACGCTGCGTCCTCATTATTGGATGATGATAGTGATAGCGGCTTTTATTACAGTTTAAAAATGCCTTTCAGAACGATACGGGTAACCGTCGGTTGATATCCACGCGTATCATCAAGCGTCTTCTTCGTGAGATAATTCATAAACTCTCCCGCGTCTGTAAGGTCTTCAGCACTTGCCGCAATATTTCCGTTAACAATCACATTGCCATTGGCGTCAAGACCTTCGTAGTAAGCGATATAGTGAGTAATCATGCGGCCTCCTTAGTTGTCCACTGCTTACGCTCTGCTGCCAACTTATCGACTAATCCCTCATTGAATACACTGCCGTCCTCATTGACTAGCACCGGTATCTGAGAGCAATAACAGTTATAGCGGTTGCCGCCTTCGGCATAGAACGCTCTCACTTCTTCCGTTGTGTAGGTTCTTCCATGCCGTGAGGCATGCCAGCTTCGCGTGGTGGCCTTTAGTGCAGATAACCAAAGCAGTTTTGTTTTCAGTCCTAACCTATCAGCGGCGAAATCCGTTTCCATCCACTGAGCTTCACGCAATGCACCGACCTGCTCAGTTTGAGCAATGGTCTTAGCCTTACCCATCGACACATCAAGCCGCTTACTGATTATTCTTGCGGTTTCACGTGGGTTAACACCTCGTCCGATCGCATCAGAAATCACATTGGCTAAGTCGGCACGCGCAGCATCACTAATGCCTTTCCAGTCGCTATACGTTGATACATACGCCGCGGCTACCTGATTCTGATAAGCAGGAGACGACAGGAGAGCCTGCATAGTAGTTTGCTGTGCGTAGACTTGAGATTGTGCAGATAGGTTTGTGTACGAGCTCTGAGTACCTCGCTCGAACTCAGCAGCAACGTAATCCAGAGCCCAAAGGTTGTTGCTTCCTCCCTCTAGCAGGTAGTCGTCAAGAATAAGTTGCATCCGCTCCAGTAGGTCAGCGAGTTGCTGAGCCGTCATGTCGTAGATGTAGGTTCCTGCGTTTACCTGATAGAGCGTGTCAGGCTGGCCTTCGTTGGTGCAGAGAATAAATCCCTGCTCACCGTTAGTTTCCCGCTCCCTGCCAGTTAGCCTCTCGTCGAATAGCCGCTTTAACGCTACCTTAATGTCGTAGTATCGCCGTTCGATGTCACGGTACATCTTGTTTACTGCTCGGTAGGATTGGGTCGGGTCAGACTTGTTGCGAGGTATCACCGGATTTGGCGGTCGTTGTGTTGCCATCTTCCTCACCTGTTAGCGGGTCTTTCTGGCTCTTTGCTGACTCATCTGCACCACTAGGCTCATCGGATACTTTGATTGGGTCGAGCTCACCAACGGCACGAACTTCATTCTCAGTCACGGCTGGAGTGCCGAAAGCGCTTCGTGTTTTGTCTGCCACATCGGCCATCGCCTTCATGTTCTCAATCTTGTCCTTTTCGCTCGGCGCAAGCTTGTCAGACCATACCAGCGTAACTTCTCCACCTTTTGGCGGGTCGATTATTCCAATTACCCATAGGCGCTCGATGAGATTGGTAACGTACTGCGTCTGGAATCCCCAGCGACGGCCATTGCATCGGTTAGCCCAGTCATCTTTGTCTTCGCTGGATGCAAGACGCCCTGTCTGCTGTCCAAATA
>JAVWLC010000292.1:0-1564 GCA_036638175.1 Raoultibacter sp.
GCTTTACGGAGTACAAACTCCACCTGCGCATTGACGCTACGGAGGTCGTCAGCTGCCCATCTTTCGAGAGCATCCCAGACATCCGCGTCAATTCGCAAAGGGTATTGTTTCCGCTTTGCCATACTACTCAGGTCACCTCATTTTCTGGTCTATGATCGGCCGCTACTGATACAGTGTACCCGTATTGAGGACCGGTTGAGCTTCTGAATCGCCGCAGAGCACAACCATGAGGTTAGATACCATAGCAGCACGACGTTCATCATCAAGCTCGACAACATGCTTTGCAGCAAGTTCAGTCAACGCCATGTCAACCATAGAAACCGCACCCTGAACAATCTTTTCACGAGCAGCAATCACGGCTTCTGCCTGCTGGCGACGCAGCATGGCCTGAGCAATTTCTGGGGCATACGCCAAGTGAGTAAGCCGCGCATCATCGATCACAACCCCAGCCTTCTCAAGACGAATCGAAAGCTCTTCCTTCAACGTCTTGGACACATCTTCAATATTGCCACGCAGGGTAATTTCTCCATCATCAGCCCCCGGACCGTTATCGTATGCGTAGGTAGTTGCCACATGACGCAACGCCGTTTCACTTTGCGTACGAACATACATCTCGTAATCATCGACATCAAAGATTGCCTTTGTTGTATCAGCAATACGCCACACGATAACATCTGCAATCTCAATAGGATTGCCCTGCTTATCATTGACCTTCAAGTGTTCTCCATTGTAAGTACGAGCACGCAGCGAGAGTTTGAGGGAACGCGGCGTAACCTTCTCTTCACCCTTTACGTTCGTCGTGGTAGTAGCTCCTGAATTGCGTGAATAAAACGGATTCGCCCAGTGGAAACCTTCATCACGAACAGTACCTTTGTAATCACCAAACAAAATGAGAACACGAGCTTGATTGGGCTGAATCGTGAAAAATCCCATAGGGATAATGCAAGCAAAAACAATGCTTATCAACAATCCGCCAACAAGCAAGACAGCTCCAATTGCCTCCGAGCCACCATCAAGCAGGATGGAGCCAAAGACAATCATTGCGACACCCACAAGACAGAAGATCAAGGTCAGCAAAAGAATAGGCCACCCACTCTTTACCTGAACGATTTTTTCTTTGGACATCTATCTCACATTCCTTTCGTTTTGGTGTGCATAGCACACACTGTCGAGCTCATTGCTCGAGACAACTCCTGCCCAAACTAGCACATATCATTGCCCTATAAGTTGATATGATGATGATATCACTTTGATACTAAAATAGAAAGGAGCCCGAAGGCTCCTCTCGTGACAGATTGTTTCTGCTTATACGCTACGCGGTGCTACTCAGCAGCCGGAGTCGTGTAGTTACGGTTGATCGAAGAGTCAACAGGAACGCCTGCACTCATCGTCGAGGTAACCGTGATGGACTTAACATAGCGACCTTTAGCAGCTGCTGGCTTCATACGATTGATTTCGTCGTAGACAGCACCATAGTTCTCCACGAGCTGTTCAGCCGTAAAGCTAACCTTGCCGATGATAACGTGCGCAATACCGTAACGATCAGCACGATACTCAACACGAC
>JAVWLC010000292.1:1574-3502 GCA_036638175.1 Raoultibacter sp.
ACCGCCCTTAAGCTCTTTGATAGCCTTAGCAACGTCGTTAGTAACGGTACCGAGCTTGGGGTTCGGCATGAGACCACGCGTACCAAGGATCTTACCAAGACGACCAACTTTAGCCATCTGATCTGGGGTTGCAACGGTGGCATCAAAGTCGAGATTGCCAGCCTGAATGTCAGCGATCAGATCGTCAGAACCAACGATGTCAGCGCCAGCCTCAAGAGCAGCACGAGCAGCGTCGCCCTCAGCGAAGACAGCAACGCGAACGGTCTTGCCTGAGCCGTTAGGCAGGCTGACGGTGCCGCGGAGCTGCTGATCAGCTTGACGGGTGTCAAGGCCGAGACGGAAGTGAGCTTCAACGGTTTCGTCAAACTTCGCTGATGCGATTTCCTTGACGAGCGTCAACGCCTCGAGAGGCGCATAGGGGGTCTCAGAGATCTTCTCAAGACCTGCATTGTAGTTCTTGGAGTGCTTAGTCATTACATTTCCTTTCGTGGTAATGGCGAGCTCATAGGCTCTCCCACTGCTTATGCATAAAACCCATCAGGGTTTCAGGCAAACAATTTACTCGTCGTCGAGTGTCTTGCCCTGCATCATAGCGGCAAGCTTACGAGAAGGAACATATTCCTTCTTCGGTGCGCGACCTTCGATGGTGACACCCATGCTACGAGCGGTGCCTGCGATGATCTCCATCGCAGCTTCGATCGTGTTGGCATTGAGGTCAGGCATCTTGGTTTCAGCAATTTCGCGAAGCTGATCTTCGCTCAGTTCGCCGACCTTTGTGATCTGCGGCACACCAGAGCCACTCTTGAGGCCAAGCTTCTCTTTGATGAGAATAGCCGCGGGAGGAGTCTTGGTGATGAATGAGAATGTTTTGTCCTCATATACCGTGATCTCGACTGGGATGATGGTGCCAGACTTGTCCTGCGTTTCCGCATTGAATGCCTGGCAGAATTGCATGATGTTGACGCCCTGTGCACCAAGCGCAGGACCTACTGGAGGAGCGGGGTTTGCCGCACCTGCAGGGATTTGGAGCTTAATAAAGCCCGTTACTTTCTTTTCAGCCATGATGCAAAGTTTCCTTTCAGCTGATGTTTCGTATAAGTTGCAATCTCAATCTATCAACAAAGCACTTTTACGTGAGAAGCCCCGTCCACCAGGCACGTTAGCGCTCTTGTTATCGTAATTAAATTTTAGCCACCTGATCAAATGAAAGCTCAACAGGAGTTTCGCGTCCAAAGATCGATACCATAACTTTGACCTTACCGGCTTCCGGAGATACCTCCGAAACAATGCCATCAAACTCAGCCAAAGGACCAGATACAACCTTGATGGACTGACCAACTTCCAAGCTCGAAGAAGTCTTCTTCGGTGCTTCGTGGCTGGTCCTCTTCATGATCTTGTTGTACTCTTCACGGGTCAGCGGAGCCGGGTTTCCTTGGCTTCCGACAAACCCAGTAACGCCTGGAGTGTTTCGAACCGCAGCCCAGCTACGATCATCAAGCTCCATACGAACGAGTACATAACCAGGGAAAACCTTCTTCTCGTTTTCCACGCGGCGGCCACCCTCTTTGATCTCCGTAACCATTTCGGTTGGGATCTCAATGCTGAAGACGCTATTCTCAAGTCCCATCGTTTCGATGCGAGTTTCGAGATTCTTCTTCACTTTGTTTTCGTATCCGGAATACGTATGGAGTACATACCATTTCTTAGACATACTCGTTACGCTCCCAAGCCAGAAATCGCCATGAGGGCTGGTACTACAACCAAGTTGTCGAGAACTGAAACATAGATACCAAAGAACAAAAGAGCCACAACAACAACGCCACTCCAACGGAGCACGTCAGCCTTCGTTGGCCAAGTAACACGCTTCATTTCTGCGCGAACCTCGGTCAAGAAGTTTGGCTTCTTTGCCTTCTTCTCAGGTTTCTTCT
>JAVWLC010000293.1:0-3490 GCA_036638175.1 Raoultibacter sp.
GCGCAGCAGTTTTGTAAACTGCGGGTTGCAGGTTCAAATCCTGTCACTGGCTCCACAAAAAAGCAGGCCAGACGGTAATTCGTCTGGCCTTTTGGTTTATTGCAGGTGCCGCCCAAAATTGGATTTACAGCAAGTCCTCTACGACCAAGGCTGCGCGGTTACCTCAAATGTCTCATACGCAGGAACGCCGTATCCCAAGACATCGAACGATGCAGTTGATCCAGCCGTGAGATTATTCACAAACGACGTGTATCCAGCAACAATGTTACCCGTTGCATCGCGAAGAATTACATTGACTGCAACTGAGTTAAGATCAGCATCGGTCAAGTTGGTAATTTCGCCAACAAAGTTGAGTGTACCAATACCACTATCTTGGGCCGATGTCGCATCAATCTTGAACATTTCAGCATTGGTGTCAGAGTCAGATGCAACCCAATTGTGCTCTGAAACAGTTACGCTAAAGTCTACGGTCTCAGGAGCGGTACCCTTCCCCGCTTGGCCTCCCCAAGAAATTGTTTGACCAGGCAGAATAGTCATAAGCGTCTGCTCGTCAGAAGAAACGACGGTACCGGCAGCATCTTTGCCTGTTATCGCAACAACAGGAAATTGAGCAGTTTGGTCACCTTTGTTCTCAAGAATTACGCCGTAATGAATATATCCCTGTTCGTCGACCGACCAACCCGATTCTGTGATTACGACTTCATTTTTTGCTGCTTCTTGCTCAGAACCACTTGGAGATTGGTTTTGTTCGGTTGTGCTCGCATCAGTTTGGGCATCTTGATCTTCCCCACCTGAAGCGCACCCCGCTAGGCTCATTGCCAATACGGCGCTGCAGCCAAGTAAGGATACTTTTTTTGCAATTCCTTCCATACATCACTCCTAAAGATAAGGCCGAAAGCGCTTTGCTTAACGGCTTGTTTACACGTACCTCTCTTGCATACGCACAAGAAAACCCGGTAGATAATTGCGTGTCATTCTTCGAATAACTCACTAGGACTACCGACGCCCGAAGCATACCTTCGTTCTTTTGGAGTACTTGATTCTTTTAGGTATCTTCATACGTTTCATACGAGTTTGCTGATCTTTACTCCCCACGGGCTACGCCCAGACAAGTACACAGCCTCCACTCAATACCACACCGAAGCTTATTCTGAAAAGGCGGCACTCAAAACAATCCTGCCACACACTCGCAAAACCGCATCATTCAGAAAATGGAAAAAACTAACAGGTTATGGTAATGTTTTACCGATTTCTTCCAATGCAGTACGTGCCATAGCGACACTGTAGCAATACACTAATCAGATAACCCACTTCCGACAGGAGCCCTCATGCAGGACAATCATGTCCAGCCCCTTACCGACGAGCAAGACGAAGCGCGAAGCATCCAAGAAGAAGAGCTCGAGCGTGAAGCACCTCTTGATCGCATAAAACTTCCTTTGGCACTGAAAATTTTTGGGACACTGAGCATTATCGGCGGAATCATTATTCTGCCCGTTATTGGCCTCGTAAGCTTTTTCCTTTTTCTAGCCGTAAATGACGGATCGTTCTCGGATGGCTCCATCATGACAACCGTCCTCTTATGCACGCAAATTGTACTCATGGGCGCTTTGACAATTGGGTTCATCATGCTTGGCATAAGGCTTTTGCGCAATAAACGAAGAGGAGCTCGTCAGACGTCCGAAGTACTCATTGCGCTTACGGTGCTCATTGTGCTGTGCGATATGATGCTCTTCGGACTGAACACCGATGATCTCTTTTTTGCCGCCATCCTCGTCTTGCTTATTGCACTATCGAGCTACGTAGATCCTTCTCTTGCCGAAGAGCGCGAATTACAACGGAAGCTCCGTCTTATGGAAGATCGCTCGCAAGCCGAACTTGGCGATCAAGCTGGTCGCGACTTATCAGGCCGAGGATTTATTACTTTAAACTTCTTCAACGTCTTTTGGATTTTCGTCGTGTGCTGCATCATTGGTCTTGTCCTTGAAACCATTTATCATTTCATTTTGTTTGGTAATTATGAGGATCGAGCAGGCCTTTTATTCGGTCCCTTCTCCCCTATCTATGGATTTGGGGCAGTTCTAATGACCGTGGCACTCAATCGTTTTCACGACAAGCCAGTCATCCTAATCTTCCTAATAAGCGCAATTATTGGTGGAGCGTTTGAATATCTGACAAGCTGGTTCATGCAGTTTGCCTTCGGCATTATCGCCTGGGATTATTCAGGTAGCTGGCTTTCAATCGACGGCCGAACGAATGGTATGTTTATGATCATGTGGGGATTCCTTGGCGTCGTCTGGATCAAGCTATTACTCCCCTCAATGCTTAAGCTCGTGAATCTTATCCCTTGGAATTGGCGCTATACAATTACGTCAATTGCTGCTGTTCTCATGATCGCAAACGGTGTCATGACGCTCATGTCTCTTGACTGTTGGTATGAACGCACGGCAGGTCATACCCCAGAAACCCCTGTTGAAGAACTTTTTGCAGAGCACTTCGATAATCAATTCATGGCAGAAAGATTCCAAAGCATGTCAATTGATCCCGATAACGCAACCCGCACCGACCGATAGAGACACCACGCCAGCATAAGCGCGAAGGGCCTTGGTCAAAACGATCAGGGCCTTTCGCATTAGTCGAAGTAGAACAAGCTCTCAAACTTCTTATCTAGTGCGACACAAATGACAAGCGCAAGTTTTGCCGTAGGATTAAACTGCCCTGTTTCGATTGAGCTGATTGTTTGCCGCGATACACCGACAAGGCGAGCAAATTCCAATTGTGAGTAACCTTGTTCTTTGCGCACAGCAGCAAGGTTATTTCTCAGGATTAGCTTATCTTCCATTAGATATCGATTCCGTTAAGCCGAAGGATATAGGTGCCAAGAAAAAGCAGCATTCCGAGCGTAAATATGATGCCCGCAGCCAAATATCCTCGATAACGCGTGAAATAGTATCGAGCGATAAAGGTCGCTGCTGCACCAAAGAAGGCGACAGCCATAATGTCATTCGGCGATTGTCCAAACACGATGCTTCTAACCTGACCAAATATTATCGCAAAAACAAACATCGCCCACATACCAATTGAGGCAGCACGAACCTCAACCTGCTTCTCTCTCCCATCAGCGATCCCATTTTCTCGACGGCTTTTTTCGAGTATTTCCTGCTTGTCCATGACCCACCTGCTTACTTTCATCATGCCAAGTTTACTTGACATGATGAGTATACGGCCTGCCAAGTTTACTTATCAATATGTGAATGAAAGACGCATGGGTCCGATTGCTCTATTTGCTGCTGATAGTGCAGCTACTTACGCCCAAGCTTCCCCGCCAAACGCGCATTCTCAGCATGTAAGTAATAACTCGCCTGATAGTTAAGCGGATCAAATGCCGAATAGCGAACAGTCGGCTTTCCCATAGGTCTCCCGCGCTTCTTGGCAACAAGTGCACTCTCGCCATCCTTGCGATACGCAGTAAGCCACTTCTTGAGTGTTGATA
>JAVWLC010000294.1:0-3484 GCA_036638175.1 Raoultibacter sp.
AGGCGCTAGATAGCCCCGACGCAACCTTCCGAGATGGACAGTGGGAGAGCATTAAAGAGTTGATAGATGGAAATCGAGTCCTTGTTGTGCAGCGTACTGGTTGGGGAAAGAGCATGGTTTATTTCTTGGCCACAAAGCTCTTGCGAGAACAAGGTTCGGGACCAGCTCTCCTCGTTTCACCTTTACTATCGCTTATGAGAAATCAAGTTGAGGCTGCGCAGCGAATGGATGTAGTTGCTCGCACGATTAACAGTGACAACACTAATGAATGGACGAGCATAGGGGACGAGTTGCGAGCAGATCAGGTAGATGTACTTATAATATCGCCTGAAAGACTGGCTAATCAAGATTTTCGTCAGAAGATTTTGGCAGAAATTGCTGGAAATATCGGGTTGTTTGTGGTTGATGAAGCTCATTGTATTTCTGATTGGGGCCACGACTTCCGCCCTGATTACAAAAGAATAGTCCGGGTACTGCAGTTACTGCCGTCTAATGTTCCTGTTTTGGCCACTACGGCTACTGCGAACAATCGCGTAGTGGCAGATATTGAATCTCAACTGGGCGGCAATCTCCTTATTCAAAGGGGAGCGCTCGTTCGCAAAAGTCTAAAGCTCCAGAACATAGAACTCCCAAGTCCCTCTGCGCGTATGGCATGGCTTGCGCAAACGATACCCAGTCTTTCTGGAAGCGGCATCGTTTATACATTGACAACCCGCGATGCCGAGCGCGTGGCTGAGTGGCTCCGGGCAAACGATATCGAGGCAGAAGCTTACTACGCTGGTGTGGGTAATGCTGAAGATGGTACTTCGGTTAAGGAAGATCTGGAGCAACGTCTTTTAAGCAACGAAATTAAGGTATTAGTAGCAACGGTGGCTCTTGGTATGGGATTCGATAAACCTGACCTGAGGTTTGTTATACACTTTCAACGACCAGCCTCGGTCGTTCACTATTATCAACAGGTTGGCAGAGCAGGCCGCGGTATTTCTGAAGCTTATGGTGTTTTGCTGTGCGGCGAGGAAGATGACCATATTGCCGACTATTTCATCAGAAGCGCCTTTCCACCGCAACAGCATATTTCAGGAATACTGGAGGCTTTGAAAGCCTCTCAAGAGGGCCTTTCCGTACCCGAGATGCAGCGTGTGTTGAATATGAAAAAAGGACAGATTGAAAAGGCTCTTAAGTATATGACAGTGGAATCTCCTTCGCCCATAGTAAAGATCGATACAAAATGGCACAGTACACCGGCTGCGGAGTCATACCAAGTCGACCAGGAATTCATTCGGAGTATAACCAGTATTAGGAAAGCGGAGCAGCAGCAAATGCAAAACTATATGGAGCATGAGGGCTGCCTTATGGCTTTTCTTCAAAATGCTCTTGACGACCCATCTTCGATGGTTTGCAAAAAATGTAAAAACTGTAATCCGAATGCAATGCTTGATGAATCATGCGATGACGAACTTATCAACCGAGCGAGTCTGTTTCTCCGTAGGAGCTACCTGCCCCTTAATGTCAGAAAACAGTGGCCGAGTAAAGATATGTTCGAGCACTATGATTTCGAGGGGGCTCGTATTCCGAGTGATCTCCAAGCAGAAGAAGGCCGCGCTCTGAGCTTATGGCGTGATGCTGGTTGGGGAAACCTTGTTGCTGAGGGCAAATATACTGACGAGACTTTCCCTGACGAATTAGTTGCGGCTTGCGTGGAGCTCATGAAACACTGGGGTCCCGAACCCGCTCCTGAGTGGGTAACTTGTATTCCGTCGTTAAGTCGCCCTAACTTGGTCAAGAATTTTGCGGTAAGATTGGCGGGTGCACTTGAGATTCCATTTGCTCCTTGCATTGAGAAGGTATGCAATAATGCTCAGCAGAAAAAAATGGAAAACAGTTACAAGCAAGCAAAAAATCTCGATGGTGTGTTCAGCATAAAAAGAGAGTGTTTACACGATGGGCCTTGCCTTCTTGTAGATGATATTGTTGATTCGGGGTGGACATTTACGGTAGCTGTCGCCCTCTTGCGTCAAGCAGGCTGTAGTGCGGTGTTCCCGTTGGCGTTGGCATTGAATTCGCCCAGAATGGATTGAGGATGTTGAGCTTCTTAACGGAAGATACCAAAGTAATCACCCTGCTTTGCGGGGTTTTTGGACAAACTATATCGGAAAAGCCACTGTCTCCAACAGAGTATTCTTCGCTTGCGCAGTGGCTTTTAGGCGAGGGACTACACCCGAAAGACTTACTGCACGGCAATTTAGTTTCAGATGCAGCACTGGGAGCGGGGGTTGACGCGCGGCGGCTAAAGGGACTGCTTGGGCGTGGTGTTCAGTTGGGTTTTGTGGTTGAAGAGTGGCACCGCAATGGCATCTGGGTAATGAGCAGAAGCGATGCTGACTATCCGTCAAGGTTAAAGCAGCACCTGAAAGAGCAGGCTCCGCCACTTCTATTTGGTGCTGGTGATAAAACTCTCCTCAAAGGAGGAGGCCTTGGCGTTGTCGGGTCTCGTAATGTAGATCAGGACGGAGAAGCGTTTGCACGCCAAGTGGCAAGTCTTTGTGCTCGTAATGGCATAATTGTTGTTTCGGGAGGCGCTCGCGGCGTTGATCAGATTTCAATGACGGCGGCTCTTGAGGTTGGTGGTTATGCGACAGGTATACTTGCAGACAACCTTCTCAAAAAAAGCACCAGCCATGAGTTTAGGAAAGGGATTGCCGACGGTCGTCTGATGCTGATTTCACCTTATCATCCTGCTGCGCGTTTTACGGTGGGATCCGCTATGGGCAGGAATAAGTTGATTTACGCAATGTCTGATTTTGGCTTGGTAGTTTCTTCGGACCATAACAAGGGCGGGACTTGGGCTGGCGCTGTGGAAGAGCTCAAGAGGCCTAGATCTCGGTCTGTTTTTGTTCGAATTGGCGATGAGACCCCCTTGGGTAATCACAAGTTACTCGATGTTGGTGCAATTCCTTGGCCAGAGCTAAAGGAAGACATTGGATTGGCACAGCAGCTATGTAATTCAGCTTTATCTCATTCCGAAAAAAAACAAATCGAAAATCTTACACTGTTTGATTCTTTCCCGAGTCACAACGACGAGCTAAAAGGAGACTTTCGGCGTACTATTAAGGATAAAACAGAACGCACAAGCTCCGCACAAGAAAACAATTTGGCAATGAGCGTCAGTTCTCCAAAACATGATGCATCGCTGTACCCTGTGGTGCTACCGGTTCTTTTGGATCAGATCGCAGAACCTGCTTCAATAGAGAAACTAAGTGTAGATTTAGATGTCACTAAATCGCAACTTAGAGTTTGGCTGGATAAAGCTATTGCTGAGGGAAAGGTTGCCAAATTAACCAAGCCTGTGCGATACCAGTGTGCAAATTTGGATTCATGAAGTCATGAAGGTCTAATCCTGAGCCATCCAAGTGAGAAAGTTAGGCCAAACAGGGTTCCACTGGCTAGACGAACAGCAAGCCTACGACGGTAAGCAAGACGCAGG
>JAVWLC010000295.1:0-3236 GCA_036638175.1 Raoultibacter sp.
GTTCTGATTTGCTTATCAACACGTGCCCCGTGGGTGTAACAAAGCGTCTTGATATTGCTCTCGATAGTACATGGTCAACAGTTTTTACGCTTCCAGAGGATGCTTCTGCTGCAGACTATTATTATCGTCCTCTTGAAGCTGCTGCCGAGTATCCCAGCGCGTCAATTGGTGATCTTGGCTATTGGGGTTCACCCATTGATCTGGGATCTAAAGGAAATTCTTCGATCACCTATAGTCTTCCGCTTAGGGATTCAACAGGGGCACTCTGTGGGATATTTGGTGTTGAGGTGAGCACGAAAACACTTGCTGGGTACTTCCCCTATAACGAGCTCGATTCGGAAGAGAAAGGTTCGTACCTTCTTACCTCAATCGAGAGTGATACAGGGCCGCTGCTTGAAGAAGACGGAACGATGGATACCGATACAGAACGCGAGTTTTCTATCCTTGCGTCAACAGGAGCGGTGCAAAGTTTATACGTGCAAGACGGAAAGCTTGCAACGAATTACGATGCGCAAACTCGACTTGGTGCAGGCGGTGATGGTTCAGGCCTTGAGCGAGCAATCGTAAGTGCAACGCCTCTCAAGCTCTACAACACGTCTTCCCCTTACGCTGACCAGCAATGGGTTCTTATGGGACTTGTACCGCAAAACGCTCTGTTTGAAGCCTCTCAGTCCCTTGAGCGTAGTCTTTTGGTTTCTCTCTTGGCGGCGTTTGTTATTGGAATCATCCTTGCTCTTGCGATAGCGAGGTTCTCGACTTCGCGCATCGGGCAACTCATGAATGAAGTGCGTACAGCAAAGCCAGAGAAAGGAATTCGGTTTACTGCGACAGGTGTTCGGGAAATTGACGAATTAGCGGATTCTATTGGCGCGCTCGGTGCTGATGTAGCCTCCGCTGGTGCGCGTTTGTCTAAGGTTATGGAGTTAGCCGATCATGCGGTTGGGGCGTTCGAGTATTCCAAGAGAACCAAGACAATTTCTTATACGGATACCTTTTTTGATACGCTTGGCGCGCAGGATTTCCCGTATAAACCCAAAGGAATTCCGAGTGAGCGAATTGCTCTTATGACCCTCAGTCCAAGCGATTTTACACGCCTCATGGAAGCGTTTGAGCCCTTCTCGGAAAAGGATGGAAATAGCAATATCATCTCATTGCCACATCGGTCACGCGTCGTGCGTTTTGTGGTTACCGAAGACGAAGCAAGCGAGCGGGTAATGGGGCTTGTCGAAGACGTGACGCGTGAGATGCAGATTCGTCGTCGCATTGAGCATGAGCGAGATCATGATATTTTGACTGGCTTGCTCAATAGGCGAGCGTTTGAGCAAGCGGTTGCAGATATGATCGAGGAGTTCCCTCATCGCTTTGGCGTCATGATTATGCTCGACCTTGATAACCTCAAGTTTATGAACGATACCTACGGGCACGATTGGGGCGATCATTATATCAAGCAGGCTGCTGCTGCTGTTGCGGGGGCTTGTCGGCGCAGTGATATCTGCTCGCGCATTTCAGGTGACGAGTTCTTGCTCTTCTCACAGAGCTATAGCGATGAGCTTGATGCAGTAGTTTTGTTTGATGATTTACAGCGTCGTCTTGAGGAAAGTACCCTTGAAGCACCTGATGGATCACTGTATAAAGTACGGGCCTCGAGTGGTGCCGCTTTTTATCCGGGCGACGCCCAGGACTATACGCGTTTGCGCGAGCGTGCCGATTTCGCTATGTATGTAGCGAAGAATACCCGCAAGGGTGAGTTGTGCCTGTTTGAGCAAAGCCAGTACGATCAACAGTCTTCGCTCTTAAGTAAACGAGAGGACCTCAATAGACTGCTCGATGAGATTTTGGTTGAATATCATTTTCAGCCGATTGTCGACGCGCATACGGGAGATCTTTTTGCGTACGAAGCTCTCATGCGTCCGCAAATTGCTTCACTTTCAGCTCCTTCGTTGGTCATTGATCTGGCGCGTATGCAATCAAAGCTTTACAAAGTTGAGCGCATGACGTTCTTTGAATCGCTGAAATCGTTCTCCTCATACGACGTACCAGAAACGGTTCGTTTGTTCATTAATAGTATTGGTACGCAGCGACTTTCTGCCGAGGATGAAAAAGAACTCACCAGGCGCTATGATTATTTACTGAGTCGTCTGGTCATCGAAATCACTGAAGGAGATTACGGCCAGGATCTGTTTAGGTATAAAGAAGACTTGGCGCAACGTTGGGCTGCTTGTCTTGCTATCGATGATTTTGGATCAGGCTACAATGGCGATGCGACGTTATTGGATCTTGATGCGCGGTATATCAAGATCGATATGGCAATCATCAGGGGAATTGACACCGATGTTGATAGGCAAGATCTGCTCTCGGCCCTGCTGGGCTATGCACGTGATCGTGCCATTAAGGTCATCGCAGAAGGCGTTGAGACGGAAGAAGAGCTGGCTATGACCATCAAATTGGGCGTTGACTACATTCAGGGTTTTGCAACGGGTAAGCCCGCCATAGAGCCGCGTCCGATTGATCCTGAAGTACGGAAGCTCATCAGATCTATCGCTCAACGAGAGGGTTGTTTGCCGGAGTGATACGAGTGTTTTTTAGCCGAGGAAGTCTTGATGTGAGCAAAATGGTAGGTAAGGATATACGAGGATAAACTGCCCGCAAGGCTTTTCTTTTCCTTCGGTTGTGATAACATAACTGCCGCTGTGAAAACAGTAACGGGTTGTGGCTCAGTTTGGTAGAGCGCTGCGTTCGGGACGCAGAGGCCGCAGGTTCGAATCCTGTCAACCCGACCAGAACGTACAGGTCAGTCGCTTTCGCGGCTGACTTTTTTATGTTTGATGCACTGTCGGCTCGATGCTCGATGTCTAAATAATAAGCCCAATAATTGTTGCAGCCATAACGATGGTGTGTCTTTGGAGAAAAACATCTCTTGCGATAAGCTATGCTTCTGACCTGCAATTAGATACCGTAAGTTGACGTTTGTTTCTCAAAAAAGAAGCCGCAAGTTGGTTGAGTGCAACCTGTTAGAGCGGCATTATGAAGGTGTCGACAAGCAAGAACTCTCTTGAGAAAGCAATTGTAGGTACGCCCGTACGACTCAATGAAGGGTGATCAAGTGGAGTTTTGTATGCGGGCGATCATGCGTAATGAAAAGGGTGCATCAATGAGCTTTCGAGATAATCTGCAGCATCTACGTGCAACGCGCAACATGACGCAAGAGCAGCTTGCCATGTTGCTTGGTATGAGCC
>JAVWLC010000295.1:3246-3479 GCA_036638175.1 Raoultibacter sp.
AAGCTGAGCGCGCATATCCCGAGATGGATAAACTGCTCAAGTTGTGTGACTTGTTCGGATGCACGCTTGATGAATTGGTGTTGGGGGATTTGACCGTCCGTCCTGCCGATGCGACGTTCAGGATGCCGTCAGGCAAGGCTTTGCAAGACGTAACGGGATATGATCAGGTGATGCGCAGCTTCGCGCTCAAGGTTGCTCTTGGTGTGGCAGCGTTTCTTGTGGGGGCTTCGCTT
>JAVWLC010000296.1:0-254 GCA_036638175.1 Raoultibacter sp.
ATATGGATAGCGGTCTTATGCAAGGCTATTTCCTGTGGGGTATGAATCCCGCAAACTCAACAGCAAACACCAAGTTTGCGCGACAGGCTATGAGCAAGCTCAAGTGGCTTGTTGTAGCGGATTGGGTTGAAACCGAATCAGCGTGTTTCTGGAAAGCGCCTGATCTCGATGCAAGCACCATTGATACTGAGGTCTACTTCCTTCCCGCGGCGCTCATTTACGAAAAAATGGGTTCCATCGTCAACTCGGGCCGT
>JAVWLC010000296.1:264-3437 GCA_036638175.1 Raoultibacter sp.
TTGAGCTTGCAAAGCCTGACTATGAAATCTGCGACATGCTTTGGCAGGAAATCGTTCGCTTGTATCGCGAAGAGGGCGGTGCTTGTCCTGAAGCGATTCTCAATGTGAAATGGGACTACACTATCGACGGCACGTTTGATCCCCGCTGTGTCTCAATGGCGCTCAACGGCTACAAGTGGTCAGATTCATGGGAAGACCGCAAGCTTCTTTCTACTTTCGGAGATTTAGCAGCCGATGGTTCAACAGCGTGCGCCATGTGGATTTACACGGGCTTCTATGCAAACAACGATGCAAAACTTGATCCATCGCAACAACATGTTGGCAGTCGAGATCGCGAAGACAAAACCGATCTGGGACTTTATCCTGGTTGGGCCTACGCATGGCCTCTCAACAGGCGCATTCTGTACAACCGCGCATCGGCTGATGCCGAGGGTAAGCCATGGAACCCCAACCGTAACATTATCGAATGGACTGGGAGCGAATGGGTTACGGGAGACGTGCCTGACTTCGCTTTCAAGAAGACAGCCGATGATGGCACAACGCAATGGATTGCACCGAACGACAAAGCTTTCATGATGACGTGGGAGCAAAACGCTCGATTTGTGTGTTCAACCATGAAGGACATGCCGCTGCCAGAGCACTATGAACCCTATGAATCACCAGTCGACAACATGATGAATGGACACCAGAACTCGCCCTGCATCATGTTTGCTGATCGAGATTCGGTAAGAAAGGGTGACAAGGCAGACTATCCCATTGTTGCCACCACGTATTCGGTTGTTGAAATGTGGCAAACGGGTGCCCAGACGCGTGGATGTCCCGTGCTCGTTGAGTCGCGCCCTGAGCAATTCATTGAGCTTTCCGTTGAGCTCGCTGAAAGCAAGGGTGTTGCCAACGGTGATGCTGTTCGCGTATGGAACGAACGCGGCGATGTTGAGCTGACAGCGTTTGTTACCAAGCGCATCAAGCCTTTGACGGTTGATGGGAAGATGTGCCATGTGGTTGGCATGATTCACCATTGGGGCTGGTCAGGATCGTACTCAACGGGTGATACGGTCAACGACCTCACGCCCAGCGTCGGCGATCCAAACTCTTATATTCCTGAATACAAGGCATTCCTTGTCAATGTTGAGAAAGCGTAAGGGGTGATGAAGATGACAGATTTAGCGATCTATTTCGATGCTTCGAAATGCACGGGTTGTAAGGGCTGCCAGGTTGCTTGCAAATGCTGGAACCAACTTCCGTCCCCCTTGGGTCTTAATGTAAATCCTCCCACGCACTCGTATCAGTCACCGATCGATCTCAATGGTGATACCCGTCTTATTGTGACGTTTGAGGAAAACGACAACGACAAGCTCTGGGGAGTTAATTGGTCAATTGGACGCAGGAGTTGCATGCACTGTATCGATCCTGCTTGCGTCTCTGTTTGTCCTTCGGGAGCTTTGAGTGTAGACGATGAAACGGGGTTTGTGAGCGTTCAAGACGATAAGTGCATCGGATGCCGTTATTGCTCCAGTGCATGTCCTTTCGATGTTCCTCGCTACTATGGAGCAAAAGGTGCGATCAATAAATGCACAGCCTGTCTCGATCGCATCAAGAACGGCAAAACACCTTCCATCAACGAGGGTACCAATACAACAAGTAAGCAATTCAACGTACCGGCGTGCGTACACACCTGTCCGCCTGGCGCACTCGAATTTGGTCCCCGCGATGAGATGATCGAGAAAGCACATCGTCGTGTCGCGGCACTGCAGGCCTCTGAGATCAATCCAATGCCTGAGGCTTCGGTTTACGGCGAAGATCAGCTTTCAGGTTTGCATGTCATCATGGTGCTCAAGTATGCCCCAGAAACCTACGGGCTGCCGTCCGATCCAAAGGTGAGCGATCTTGTTGGTCTTATCGACATCATGAAGCCGCTGACCGCGCTTGCTGCGGGTGCAACCGTCCTTGGTCTCGGCGTTTCGTTCCTGACAGGTATAGGTTACAAGCGCGATAAGCTTCGCTATAACGAGAACACCAAGGAAACAATTGATGTCGACACAGGTGAAGTTGTTAAGCGAGGAAACGGACAGGAAGGGGGTGAGTAGCATGGAGCGCTTTATCAAACGACACTCACTGCAGGCTCGTATTACCCATGATGTGACAATCATCTGCTGCATACTACTCGCTTTGAGCGGTTTGGTTGTATTTGTGCCAGCCATTGCTGCCGCATTGCCTGCTGAACTTGTTTTCGCAATACGCATCTCGCACCGCGTCATTGGCGTTGTGTTTGTTGTTGTGCCTATTGTGAGCGCAATCATGGCGCCAAAGGGCGTGAAGCACATTCTCAAGAACTACTTTGTAAAATGGGACAGCGATGATGTGACCTTCATGAAGCGATTTGTTCCCTATATGCTTGGTCCCAAGCGTGTGCACATGCCTGACCAGCATGAAGTGAAGTCGGGCCAGCGTTTCGCAGACGGTGTCTTGTTCCTTGCAGGATTTCTCATTGGGATAAGCGGTATTTTCTTGTTGTTGGGGACAACGGTGTTTGTCTTTGACGCAACGTTTATGCTCGTCATGCGTTTCATTCACGATATCGCATTTTTCATGCTCGCTATTTTTGGCATTGCTCACATCTTTCTTGGTGCTGGCATCTTCCAGCCGTATCGCGGTATCGCGCGGACCATGTTTGGTGATGGCAAGGTAAGCGAAAGCGATGCTTTGTACCATTGGGGACATTGGGCTCGTGAGGAAATTGAGTCAGGCGAAAATATCGTCTGCGAAGAAGAGAAAACCCAGAAGAAATAACTTACATAAGCAGGAGGTATGGCGAAGTGGATATGAACCGAATTGATGCAGCTATTGAAGCGTATACGACCTTGTTGTCTCCGCACGATACTGATAGATTACGATTCTTTAAGGGTCTCATCGAGGTTCAGGATCGCCATGCGCAGCTTGCTGTACAAGCGGGAGGCTACACGCCTCCCGCTGAATCCGAAGCGCAAACGTGGTACAGGACCGAAAAGCCAGTATTTCTTATGGCTCCCGTACCGATTGATGCTGATCGACTTACGTCATCACTGGAAGATGTTGCTTGTTACCTTATTGATCATGCAGGCTTTTCGTCCGAGACCGCTGACGCATTGCGTTTTTTTGATTGGCGCGGGTGTATTGATAGTTCTGACTGCAAG
>JAVWLC010000297.1:0-3397 GCA_036638175.1 Raoultibacter sp.
CAATGGATCGATCTGATGATCTAGGAGCATGTTTGGATCAAAATACCTAAAGGGAGTAAACACGCGAAGGACCATGCCATTAGCTACCATATCGTAAGCCACACCGATTAAGTAACATACAACGATACTCAAATTCCCAATGAAGGCACCTGTTTCAGGGTGTTTCGTCAATGCCGCAAACAGCATTGAGAGAGACAAAAATACCAAGCCAATGACAAGCAGTGCGCCCGAGAAGAATACAAACGATACCGTCATGTCTTCGCTTAGCCCCAATGTAGGATATGCTGCAGCAGAGAACACAAAATTCAGCGCCGAAATTCCAACGAGGAACACGATGCAAGCCGCAAGCTTCTGCCCAAGAATCGCTGCACGCGAACGCGGCTTAACGAACAAAAATTCATATGTCTTGTCTATTTGCTCTCTTGAAACAGCATTTCGTCCCAAATGGATTGCGTATACCGCAACGACAACCATCGCATAAATCTGGAGGGCTCCATAAAAACCTCCGAACGAAGTTAAATCAACATGAGCAAAGCCCATCACTGCAAGCACAATGCGGGGAAACGAGCCGATGAGCTCGGTCATTGCAGCCCCACCTGACTCAACACCACTGTACTTCACCGTGCCAGCAACAATAAACACCGCAAGGACCATCGCCCACAGCAAAAAGACTTTAACTCCAAACTTCAATTCTTTCACAAAAACATTCATCGCAGCCCCCTTACGCCGACACATCGGCGAAGCGATAGCGCACAAACGACGCAATCAAAGCTACAGCTATCACGCCACACGCAAGAGCACCATAGGTGCCATCGAACGAACCTGTAGCAATAACATCAGAAGGACTGAAATACTGAAGCGGCGATATAAAACGAAGCTTTTCATCCACGAGCTCAGGAAGCATCGTAAGTAAAAAGCCAGCAAATCCAATAGCCGTTGCAACTCCAGACACACTCCTAATCCGACGCAAAAATGTTGCCACCGCAATCGATAGTGCCAAAAACACCAGCTGTGTTCCTGCAAGAGCAAGTGCCATGAGTACCACTTGTGTTGTCGAGAGAGCCGTATCGCTCGATACAGCATGAACAACCCAAGCCGTCACAACAAAGACCACATTGACAACAGCAAGTCCCGTCAAGCAAACCAAGAGCTTTGTGGCAAAGATGCGCGTGCGACTGATCGGCTTCGCTAGAAGAAAATCGAGGCATTGCGAACGCTTCTCCCGCGAGAACACAGCCAAACCCAACGATGAAGCCATAATCGCGCCCACTAAAGACAGGTAAAGAAAGCCAAACGTGTAAAACCCGCCGTAACTAAAAATGGAATCTATCGCTATGCCAAACATTGCTGCAAATTCAGGGGGAAATCCCTCAAGAACTGTTCGCACCTGCGTCTCTGCATCCGCGTACACGGGAAAGACCGCAACCATAAGAATAGCAAGTAAACCCGCGAGTAAAGCAGTTTGCCAAATTATGCTCAGCGCCTGATGCTTGAACTCAAACCTATATACATTCATCGCAGTCGCCTTACCTCTCGCCATAAGGCGATGAAGATACTGGCTCTGATTGATCGGTATAGTAGTGCATAAATATTTCTTCGAGCGTTGGCTCCCCGATGTCAATATTCATCAATCGCATCGTCGCAAGTTTCGAAAGCAGGAAATTGCAATCCCCCTCAAACAAGAAACTCACTTGAGGACCATCAATCTCAAGAGAAGCAATGCCAGGAATTTGAAGCGCAGAAATGGCTGTGTGGTTGTCCTCCTTGGCAACGTTCTCGGAATCTGACAGGGTGAGCGCAACGCGCTTCACGGTGCTTTGTTCAAGCTCGGCAATATTTTGCGTGTTAACAATTCTGCCGTCTTTGATAATCGCTACCCTATCGCAAATACGCTGAACTTCACTGAGAATATGAGAGGAGAAAAGCACCGTAGCACCACGTTTGTTTTCTTCCCTAATCAGATCAAAAAACGTTTTTTGCATCAGCGGGTCCAGCCCACTTGTTGGCTCATCAAGAATGATCAACCGAGGGCTGTGGAGTAAGCCCTGAACTATGCCAACCTTTTTCTTATTACCAAGGCTCATGTCTTCGATCTTGCGCTTCAGGTCAAGTTCAAGTGCTGCAGCAAGGTCTTGGATTCGCTGGGTACAGTCTTTATCGTAAAAACTTGCTGAATATTCCAGTAGATCGATTGCTCGCATATTGTCGTAATAGTAAACCTCACTCGGAAGATACCCTACGTCCGCTAAAATACGGACGCTGTCTTTCTCGCAATCAAGTCCGAATATCTGTGCGCTTCCGCTTGTCTTCCTAATCAGGGAAAGCAGTGTTCGAATGGTAGTTGATTTTCCAGCACCGTTCGGTCCGATGAATCCGAATATTTCACCTTCTTCGATGCTCATATCGACATCGATAATCCCACGCGCTTTTCCGTAGTACTTTGTCAGCTTACGGGTTTCTATCACAGCGCCCATGCTGCCTCCTCGCAACACTTAGACCTCTGGTTATTATGTATGCGGGCAATTGTAGCTCACTTGCCATTAAGGAGAGATTAAGGTTGCTTTTACGTTCTTTGAATTATTGCAGCGTTAGATTTCGCTCTTGAAGATCAGCTACCCATCCAGACTTTCGATGTATTCTGCAGGAACTTTAAACATAACCCCGATCTTTGTGCAGCGATCTGAAGTAAAACGCAATGCAGCAATAACTAATCACGTCGACAACGGGAATAAGTTGCAAAATGATGAACGTAACTGCTGTAGGAAGCGCAATGCCTCTACCGCGATACTCAATCACGATGTTAGAAATAGAAAAGGAACTCGTTGCAAGGATGAACAAAACGTTCACCACCGTCAAAATAGCAAACACGAAAGCGGTTGCAGCCCCAAAAAGTAAGCCTGCAGAAGTCAACTGAATACTTATTGTTAGAAGCGAGCTCGCGAACATCATGAGCATCACAAGAGCAGTCGTCACCACAAAGTATGGAATCAAAAGAAGTTTGATCACCATAACCTGAATGCCGAGCCCTTTTCTATTGTCATGACTAAAGGACGAAGCATTTATCGTAGCAAATCCGAAAACGATACAGGCGATAGCAACAAGTGCAGCAAGAATAAGTGAACCGACAACAATGTTACCAATAAAGTCAGGAGTTGCGTCGATCATCAAGAAAGGGATCACAAGTGAAATAGTGAACACATTTGCTAGCAGGGCAAAAGCAACCAGAAGTATTGTACGAGCTGTTTTCATCTCAGTCCTCTGCATTGGTGTTCCTAGGATTTTGCGTAGTATTGCTCAAAGGGTACACGATCAGGTAAGAATATCATGCAGCTCGGCATAAAAAGGGACTCATAATCAGAAAACTGGCGGAGGAGGAGGGATTCGAACCCTCGTCACC
>JAVWLC010000298.1:0-3388 GCA_036638175.1 Raoultibacter sp.
AGGTCTTGTATTCGATATTCCGCAATATCAACAGTAGACAAGAGAAGCGCTATCGTTAGCCTTACCTATGCATAAAAAACAAGAAAGGAGCCCGGGGCTCCTTTCTCTTTCTCAGGTGGCTTTGTAGCTGTTGCACAGCATGGATCTTATAGCTCTCTTTTCATCCAGATGTGCTCCACATGCTCGTCAAATTCGATGGCGCCGTATTCGGTGTAGCCATGCGCTTCGTAGAAGGGGGTGACAGAGCACTGTGCATGGAGGTGAATCTCTTTGGCGCCCCTGTCGCACGCTGCGTCTTCTGTAGCTTTGAGGATTTTGCTGCCGAGGCCGTGTTTTCGATAGTCGGGCAGCACTGCTAGGCGTCCAAAGATGTAGCGTTCGGAATGTTCGGGGTCGGGGAAGGTTCGAGCGCATCCAGCGAGAGATTCATCAAGGTATGCCGACAGGTGGATTGTCGAATCGAGTTCATCGACGTCATCGAACTCATCTTTAAACCCTTGTTCGTTTATGAATACTGCAGTGCGCACAGCAAACGCGTCTTCTTTGTTCCCCAGCTCAAATCGTGTATTCAACGGTTATCCTTCGATAAAATGTTGGTATGAAGGCACCTATAGTAGAGCAATGACTGCGATGGCGCAATTGCCGCTACCGAGGTCTACGAAATCATTCCATAGGTTATTTCGAGCCGATAGACAATAGAATAAGACCCTGAATAGGGATCAAGCTACCGATCAAAAACATGCTCGGAGGTCGATGCCCAAAATTGGGCACTTTATATAGAAGACAAGAGTGGGGGTTGAGTAGAAGAAAAGATGATAAAATCTAATCCAACTATTCGGTATCAGCCTACGTGGGAAAGAAGCATCATGCAAATCCGTGAACAACTTGAAACCGTAATCAACGACGCCCTCAAAAATGCACTTGCGGGGGGGAGCTTAAATCTCGAAGAACTTCCTGAGGCAGCTCTTGAGCGTCCGCGCGATGAATCAAACGGCGATTGGGCTTCTACGGTGGCTCTGCGCGTTGCCAAGCCTGCGAAAAAGAACCCACGTGAAATCGCTCAGTTGATCGTTGATCACCTACCCGAAAATGATCTCATTGACTCGGTGGAAATTGCGGGTCCAGGTTTTATTAACATTCGTCTTACTCCAGTGTCATACCATGCTGTCCTTGCTGATGTTCTCAAGCAAAAAGATCAGTATGGAAAAGGTGAAATTCCTGAGGGTATGCGCTACGTTAACCTCGAATATGTTTCAGCTAATCCGACAGGACCGATGCATGTTGGGCACGGCCGTTGGGCGGCATTGGGTGACGCAACTGCACGCGTTATGCGTCACGCTGGCTATGATGTCTACGAAGAGTTCTACATCAATGACGCTGGCGTTCAGATGGACTTGTTCGGCAAGTCTGTAGCATGTCGTTACCTGCAGATTCTTGGTCAAGATATCCCGATGATCGAAAACGGCTACGGCGGAAGCTATATCAAAGATATTGCACAAGGCGTTGTTGATCGCGATGGCGATAAATGGGTTGCTGTCGACGATGATACGCGTACGGCTGAATTCCGTGAGATTGCGTATTCAGAGATGCTTCAGCTGATGAAAGAAACACTGGCTGGTTTTGGTAATAAATTTGATTGCTGGTTCTCGGAGCGGAGTCTTTACATTGAGGGCCCCGACGGAACAAGCCCTGTTTCTCGTTCCATAAAAGCAATGGATGAAAAGGGCTACGTTTATAAGGAAGACGGAGCAATGTGGTTCCGCTCAACAGCGTTTGGTGACGAAAAAGATCGCGTCATGATTAAGGAGAACGGCGAGTTCACGTATTTCATGAGCGATGTTGCCTATCACTATGACAAGCTTTCGCGTGGTTTCGATCACCTCATTAACATTTGGGGTGCTGATCACCATGGGTATGTTAAGCGTTGCGAGGCAATGCTTGATGCATGGGGCCGTCCGGGCGCGCTTGAGGTCATGCTGGGCCAGCTCGTAAACCTGTATCGTGAGGGCGAAGTTGTTCGTATGTCAAAGCGTACGGGTGAGATGATTACGTTCGCTGAGCTTATCGATGAAGTGGGCGTTGATGCAACGCGTTATCTCATGCTTTCTCGCTCTTCCGATCAGCCTATTGATTTTGATATCGAAGTTGCAAAGAAAAAGGATGCATCAAACCCGGTGTATTACGTTCAGTACGCGCATGCTCGCATATGTTCGATTCTGCGTAAGGCAGCACCTGCTGGTGAAGCTGAAGCGGTTGTTGCTGGTACAACCAGCATGGATGAGCTTATCGAGAAATTGCTTGCGGATGGTGCGGATCTTTCACTGCTTACACACGAGTCGGAAATTGCTCTCATGCGCAAAATGTCTGAGTTCGGCGAGCTTGTTTCTGATGCTGCACGCGACCGCGCAGCGTTCCGCCTGACACATTATGCTCAGGATCTTGCGGCCTTGTTCCATCAGTTCTATACGAACTGCCATGTGCTTGGTGAAGATAAAGAGCTTGAAAAAGCCCGCTTGAATCTAGCAAACGGAACACGAATTGTTCTTGCGAGGGCACTTGATCTTCTGGGCGTTTCTGCACCAGCGCAGATGTAGGGTAGTGCCGCTATTGCGAGAGATTGATGAAACTTTGTAATCCAGCGAAGGACCCTGCGGGGTTCTTTTCTTTTGCTTTCGTGAGCTCCTTAGATGCGTTCTTCGATGTCGATCTGCATGAGGTAAACGTTTTCGCGAAGACGTTTTGCTGAAGCACGACTCAGTCTGTCAGCTTCATACATGGATTGGATTTGTTCGAGCTCGATCTTTAGACCGAGCAACTCAATATCTGCTGTAGTTGGGGCATTATTGGAGCTGGGCGCTGTGCCTGAACGGGTCGTACGGAGTGCCGCAATAGAACGCTGGTATTCAAGGATGAGTTCGCTGACATCTTCGGTCGGTGCATTAGGATCGGTAATTTCTTGTTGTAGCTTACTGATGGCATATTCACTTGCGGCTACCTGAATACTACGGAACTCTTCGAGTTTTTGTGAGGGGTTTTTGCCAGGTAGGGCATTAATGATACGTCGCTTGAGGGATCGAGCGAAGAGGCTCAATCGACGCAGCGCATTGCGTCGTACCCAAAAATTTTCTTTCTGATGCTTGAGTAAGTTCTGAATATGAGCAAGATGATTGAGATACTGATATCCAATCATTGGATCAACTCTACCATTATCGATGAGCTCTAACGTATAGTCTTGTTCCCAACGAAGTGCTTTAATGCGGAGCTCCTTGTTGGGTTCAATCTCAATGTCATTGCTGTTCTTTACTTTGTTGATACGTTCGTTGTAGGACTTAATAACTCTCTGCGTGGCACGGCGGTTTTCAGGTGTTTGATGAGTGGTTAGTTCCTC
>JAVWLC010000299.1:0-3379 GCA_036638175.1 Raoultibacter sp.
TGCTATATCTTCCGTAACATCAACGCCACCCACTTCCAGCGACTTCAGATGATAGCCCGCATCAGCCTTAAAGGAGAAGTTCATTGATTCGCCATCAGGCACCATGGTATCGCCGAGAGGAGAAATCATGCCTCCTGGTGATGCCGATGCTGTCACGGTATGAGCAAGAACAGGTTCAGGCTGAGGCTCATCCTCGCCTAATGGCCTGAACTGCACTTCTACCTTCATGCCATTCGTGGGGTTGCTAATCTCAAACCAGAAACCGCCGAATGCTCCGTTCGTGCTGGAAAGCAGCGCTTTTGCCTCATCGGAGAGTTCCTCTGCCGCATAGAGAGCAGCGGTCTTTGTAGACGTAAGGCCATAGAACTGCGTAGTTACACCATCAACGAGAACCTTATCAAGCGTGTAGCCTTTTTCAGGGAACGCATAGAACTTCTGGCTGGAGTTCGCAACCATCGTAACGGTTCCCGAAGGAGATACGAGACCGCCCTCTTCGCTACCCGCTGAAACCTTCACTTCAACATCAACATCTACGAAGGGCTCATCTGGATTAGGTGCAATTGTTTTTGCAAACGTTACTGAAACAGCCATACCATCTTGTGCATCCATAAGGGTGTATGAAGTTCCACCAACTTGGACTACCTTGCCATCAAGCATTACCTTGTCAACGCGATAGCCTTCGTTAGCATGAAGCATGAATGCGCACTGGTCACCCTTGACTACTTCAATCGTACCTGATGGAGAAATTGCACCGCCCTCACCAGCTGAAGCAGTAACCTTGACCGTCTCGCCCGACGCGAACTCAACGTTGATCGTGTGATCACTTTGAACATCAGAGAACGTGTAGCTACGGACGGACGTCTCTGTCCTCACGCCATCAATGGTCATCGCTGATACTGCATAACCCTCATTAGGAGTGAAGACGAAGGTCTTCCATGCGCCTTGCGACACCGTAACATCTCCTGAAGGAGCAATGGTACCGCCCTCGCCCGCGCTTGCAGAGATCGTAAACTTCTGAGCTTGTGCAAATTCAACAGCAATCGTATGTGAAGCCTGGACATCTGTGAACGTATAGCTCGAAGCTGCCCCCTTATTCACTCCGTCAATCTTAACTGCGGATACTGCATAGCCCTCGTTTGGTGTAAATGTGAACGTTTGGGACTGACCCTCTTCAACCGTCACAGGACTTGAAGGATTGATACTACCACCAGTTCCTGCTGAAGGCGTCAGTGTATACATCTTGGTGGGAGGCTCATCAGCACCCCGGAATGACACGACAAGCGCATGATCTTTGTCTATTGAAGAGAACTGGTAGCTCGTGCTCGGAGAAGAAACGTATGCACCATCAACCATCACTCTATCAACAACATACCCTGAATCAGGAATGAAGTTGACAACCATCGAGGACCCCTCGATAACAGACGTTTTGCCAGCAGGCGAAACAGTACCGTGCCCGCTTTCTCCACCCTCAACTGAAGCATCGATCGTGTGGGTTGCCAAAGGTGGCACCGAACCTTGCTTGAAGGTCACATTGATGCGGGTATCCGCCTTAAGGTCATACAGAGTGTACGGGTTGTTCGCATTAGCAATTGCCCTACCATCAACCGTCACCGTATCAACAACATAGCCACTATTGGGAAGGAAGCTATACGTAGCCGAGGATCCAATATTAACTTTCATATCACCTGATGGTGAAATCTTACCGTTAGCTCCCGATGTGGCAGAAACCGTGCAATACGTTGGCGCAGGAGGATCAACCTTCTCAGCCTTAAACGTTACAGCGAATGAATGATCCGCAGATACGTTGGAAACACGGAATGTGTTGTTAACTACCTGACCAGTAATATCATTCGTTGCGCCACCCGTTGTGTCTTTGACGCTGTCGAGCACGTAGCCTTCATCTGCATGGATGGTATAGAGCAGTGAACCGCCTTCACCAACAGTCGTAGAACCAGACGGCGAAACCGATCCGCCGGCACCAGCCGTAGCCGATAAGGTGTACGTCGTTGGAGTAACCGGTGGAACCTCTGTGCTAAACGTTGCAACGATCTGTGTGTCTTCCTTCAAATCGTAGATCGTATAGGTGCTGTTCGTTGTGATAACAGGCTTGCCGTTAACGGTTACCTCTTTAAGGCCACTTGTTCCCTGAGGAATGAAGGTAAAGGTCTGGCTTTCACCAAATTTCACGCGTGTATCACCCTGCGGAGAAATCGAGCCATCACCAACCACAGAAGCGCTGACGGTTACATACTCAGGATCAGTTGGCACAACAGGATCAGCTTCAAAAACTGCATGGAGAAGCATGTCCTCTTCAACTGTAGTGCTGTACACACCATTAACAACTTCGCTCGGAGCAATACTCGAGGTGGTGCCGTTTGTTGTCTTCAAAAGCTCAGCAAGGTGGTAGCCGTTATCGGCCTTGATAGCAAAATCAATGGTCTTACCATGAGGAACCATGGTCAGTCCTGATGAAAAAATCATACCGCCCGTTGACGCAGAAGCTGTTACCGCATGAGTAGGTACCGGAGTAGGCGGCTCCTCGCCTGTTGCAACGAAATGAACTTCAACGTTAGTTTCTGCACGAACATCATTCAGATCGAACGAGTATACCGAGCTCGAAGGCAAATCAGCACGGTGGGCCAAAGTGCCTGGCTTAAGTTCATTGCTTGCCTGGACAGCCGATACCAGTATCTCGGCACCATTGGCCAATACCTTATCAACGGTGTGACCCGATGCGGGATAAATATAGAATTTCTTCGACTGACCCGTAGGTACGCTTAGAGAACCAGCCGGTGATACCGTACCGCCGACTTTTCCTTCAGCTGTTGGCATAACCTTAACCGTAACAGGCTGGAAGGTTGGGCCAGGATCGGGCGTTTTGGTTTCTACAAACGTAACGGAAACTTCCTTATCCGCCACTACATTTGTTAAACGATATGACTTTCCACCTTTTTGTACTAGTGTCCCATCAACGGATACTTCACCGACTTCCCAACCTGTATCAGGAATAAAGGTAACAAGAAGTGCGCCGCCATCATTCACTTGCGTTGGTTTCCCTGGATCTGGGAAAACCTGTCCTTCACCAGACTCCTTCTTGGTGGTTACAGTATGCTGAGTCGGCTTCGGCGTATTGCCGCCATCCCCAAACGTTACCTCAATGCTCGTATTCATCGTAACGTTGTAAAGCGTATAGGCAGAGCCCGTAAAGGCGATCGTCTGAGCAGATGGCTGACCTTTATTGATAATTACCTGCTTAACCTGCTTACCAGTGTCAGGCGTAAAGTAGAACGTCTGGGTTCCACCATCAGCTATCCGTGTTGTTCCAGCAGGCGAAATAGTGCCACCAGCATCACCCGCAACGCTTGCATCAATGGTCCAG
>JAVWLC010000300.1:0-3372 GCA_036638175.1 Raoultibacter sp.
AATAACAACTTGCGTTTCGGCGCACCAATTCGTGGGGATGTAGCTCAGCTGGGAGCCCAGCTCATCCGTATACCATCCTCGCGGTTCGAGTGGGCTGTTTAGTGTAGAATGCTGGAGCGCGAAAACTTAATATGGGGCATTAGCTCAGCTGGGAGAGCGCGTGGTTCGCAATCACGAGGTCAGGGGTTCGATCCCCCTATGCTCCACCAAAACTTATGGTGGCAGACAATAGCGTCTGCCACTTTTCTGTTTGCCCTAGGCTACGGATTTTCTGCTACTGCCGTCGTCCAGGTATTCCTGATACTGCTGCATGGTTATTGATAGCTTGATGTCAATGTCGTAGCCTCGTGATACGGTTACTTTGTCGATGAGCTGGCAAACAATCATCCTTTTGGTGTTGATGTCGCAATTGCTGTAGATGTCAGCCCAGCTTACAAAGCGGTCGTGCTGCTGTTTGAGAGGAGCGACTAAAGATTTCGAGGCGGCCAGCTCGTCTTTCAGCCTTTCTACGGTCTGAGCAGTTGAGTCTTTTTGCATCGCAGTAGTCTCAAGTATCTCGTTGAGCAGAGCGGGTTCGAAACTGCTCTCTCCTCGAATTGAATTAACCACTTCAGCTTTCAGCGATTCCCATTCGCTTGTCTTTTTTGATAGTGCCGCTTGCGCGGTTTTTAGTTCAAGTTCGAGATTCTTTACCTCTATGCCGTAGCGTTTCTCCACAATCGTCGACATGGGAACCTTTTTTAGTCGGTCGAGCAGATCGCAGACGACTTCGGTTATTGCAGCGTCGATGTGCTCTGCTACATATCCCGTCTGGCCGCAGCATTCATCCTTATGCCTTATTCGGTTGTAGCATACGTAGCGCCACCAGCGTCGGGTAGAAACGGAACCGTCAGAGCGAGTCCGTTTCGCTCCCGAGGTAGACGTAATGAGTCGTGCTCCGCAATGCCCGCAGAAGATGTTTCCTGTAAGCAGGCAGCTAGAGGTTACTTTTCGGGGAACACGTCTCTGCTCTTGGTATTTGTCGGCGCGTTGCTTTATGAGTTCCTGGGATCGGAAGAATGTTGCGTCGTCGATAATGCGCAGATGGTCAAAGGGCTCTGACATGCTGTCGCCGCAGCGGAGAATGCCTCGGTACATAGGGTTCGCAATGATGCTTTTGATGGTAGGTGCTACGAAATTCTTTCCAGCACGGTTTGTGATGCCTTGTGAAGTGAGAAAGGATGCAATTGACTGAGGTCCCATGCCAGCGTTCGCGTGGCGGTCGAATATCAGTCTAACGATACTCGCTTCTCGTTCGCAGATTTCCAGGTCGTATACTTCGTGTCCGCGTTTGTTGACCCGGCCGTTATGAACGAGTTGATATCCGAATGGCGCAACCCCGCCCTTGAATCGACCTTCTTTGACGATTTGCCCCATACGTGTTTTTGTTCGGACGGATGTTTTGACGCTTTCGCCGGAGGCCTGCCAGTAGCGAATGTAGTTCATTAGCTTGTCGACGTGATTATCGAAACGCTGTTGGCCTTCCTTGACGCTCCATACCTCGACGCCATGTTGAGTGAACCATTCCACGACGAAAGGCGTTTCGTCTTCCTTTCGGCCGATGCGGTCGAACATGAATACGAGCAGAACGTCGAATTTATTCTCAAGGGCCGCCTTCTGCAAGTCTTGGATGGCGTCTCGATCTTTTGCGGATACCTTGAAGCCGGAGATGCCTTTTTCTGAGAACTCTTTTGTGATTTTCCAGTCGGATTGCTCATCGACGAACTCATGACAAGATTGCTTTTGCATAGGTATGTCATCTTTCTCTACCTGCTTTGCGGTTGATACGCGGTAGAGACAATAAACTCGTTTCATAATCACCTGTCCTTATTCATCGGGGAAGGTGATGTATCCAATCGCTTGTCAAGGTGCGCTGCTGGGGTGGCCAGCGTCCTAGAGTCTACGAGGGTCGTCCGTTTATGGCAAAGGTGCGATTTCGGAACAGGAGCATCCGGGAGACAGCGCGTAAGAATCAAGTAGGGTTGCTACCAATTCCCAAAGATCACGTGGACTTGTGTTGCTGGGTGCGAAAGAGACAGACGCTATACATCCAGCGACTTTTATTTCGTACTGTTCTTTCAGCGGCATGTCTTGCGAGGTGACGTGCTTCGTACTGGATTCATCCGTGTTCATCACCCCTTAGGCGGTTGTGTTCAACGTGGTGAAAGGGAAGGGCGCTGGGTGAAGAAAGAGGAACTAGAGTCTGGTAACTTCGAAGTCATATCCAGCGTGAGTGCTGCAAACGGTGCAGAGTTCTTTCGTATCTTGGTGCGGGTTTATCTGTCTTAAGGCGTAGCAATTCGAATCGCGGAACGATTGAGCACAGGTTCTGCACAGTGTCATAAGCATGGTATCGCGAGGGGCCATGCGGATGCCAAGGCTAGCTATGAGTGCAACGTCCACAAAGTGCATTTGTCTATCGGTGAGCGAACATACCTTGTTCGCCAGTCTTGTCTCGTCGATAGTGCGAAGCTGCTTAAGAAGGATAACGGAGTTCTCTGCGATATCTGAAACGCCGCAGAGCATGACGTGTGTTGGCAAGGATGGTCTGTTTTTTCGAGTGATTGCAGCAATGATGGTCGTAGCACTGTGGCGATTGCCGATATTGTTCTGGACGATGAGTACGGGGCGTGTGCCGCCTTGCTCGCATCCGAAAGCTGGGTCGAGATCGGCGAAATAGATGTCGCCGCGACGAATTTCAGCGTGCATAGATTCAGTCCTTTCGATATGTATAAGGGCTTCACGAAGCAAAACTTAAACGCTTCATGAAGCCCGAAAGTATTTGCTGCATTGATGCAACTCCCACTCGCCTTTGAGGACCGTCATGGCGTGGCGCGCTCGTGTCCTTGCTCAGTGGAGTGGGTATGTAGGTGTCAAGGTGCCTGAAAGGCAAAACGCCCCTCGTCTATACGGACGAAGGGCGTCTGGTGTGGGAAGTTATTCAGACAGAATATTTCGAAGATTGCTGCGTGCGAGCGCGAGGCTGTATTTGATGGCTCGGTCTGAGCATCCTTCGAGTTTTGCGATCTGCTTGATGGAAAGCCCAATGAGATGGTGCATGAGGAAGCGTTTTTGCTGAATGACAGGGATACCGCGAAGCGCTGCTTTTATCTCGGTTGCTTCGATCTGCTCGATAAGAATTTGTTCGGGGTCTTTGGAGTACTGGCTATGCGGCAGCTCTCGCTCTTGCATCATCTCGATGTGGCAGGTGTGCCGCGATTCACGACGCTCGTATTTCCAGTGTTCTCGCTGTAAATCGTCAAGGGCGTCAAAAATGCTTCCCTATGTTAGACCAGAATTGACATGAACATATGTATCAAAAAGGGATCCTCC
>JAVWLC010000301.1:0-3365 GCA_036638175.1 Raoultibacter sp.
GCAGCAACGTTCATGCCGTAAAAACCAGCAACAACCATAGGGATGGACAGGATGATGGTGAGGCTTGTGAGTATCTTCATGGTGGAGTTGAGGCTGTTGTCCATGACACTGGTGAAAAGGTTGCGCGTGCTCGCAACAAGCTGCTGGTAGATATGAGCCATTTCGCTTGCCTGGTTGATCTCGATGAGGATATCGTCGAACAGATCGCGATCGAAATCGTCAGAGACCAAGCGAGCGCTTTTTGCGGCGCGATCCAAAACCACACGATTTGCGTTAAGCGACGTTTCGAAATAGACGATGTCTGTTTCGAGGCCGTGCAGTTTAAGTAGGTCATCCTTGGTTGTTTTACTGCTGAGACGCTCTACCAGTTGAACACGGTGTGCTTCGATTTCGCGAAGATACGTCTGGTAGACCGAGGCCATAGCCATGATGATCCCGCTTGCGTAGCGGTACTTTTTTCCATCGCCGATCATTTTGTGCGCCATTGCTCCACCTAAACTTGCAAGATGAAAGTCGACAAGGGAGATGGTGATGATTATGTTGTCTTCGGCTACGATGATGGTAAGCGGGTAGGTTTGGTAACCATCGATGTCGCCGCGTTTTTCGGGAATAGGGACATCGAGGACCAGCAGGGTGTAGCGATCGTTGATTTCAATGCGACTGGGTTCTTCGTCGTCGAGCGCGGCGCTAAAGTCGTTGCGATCGATTTCCTTGCAGGCTTCAGCGACAACGGCGAGCTCTGCTTCAGTGGGGTTTACTAAATTGATCAGTGTGTTGGGCGTTATGTCTTCTTGTACGGTAAGAGCGTTGGCAGTTAGGTTGTAGTAAGTATGCACGGCAATGCTCCTTGGAAGACGTGATGAAAGAACCGTTGAATGAGAACGTTCTCAGAATATACCAGCAAGTAGCGTGAGGGTAGGGCGAGAGTCGTTCCTCCATGTATTATGAGCGCGGCCGGTTCTTATTTCCGAACTCTCTGGTTCAAACAAACAAAGTATGGGCGCTCTATGCAATCTTAGGATTGATTTGATAGAATGAACGAAGGAGACGGCGGCCATGCGGCAGGGGGTCTTATGTGTTTAACTTCGCCATCGTATGCTATTTGTTTTTAGGCGGCTTAGGCGGTGGTCTTTGTGCGGTTGCAGGAGCTTCCGGGTTAAGCATTCCTCGTGAAGAACTTGAGAGGCAGTCCACGGCAAAGAACTTTGATTTTCTGGGGACTGCGTTTGCTGTAGCAGCTCTGTCGCTTGTCTTGGCGGGCTTACTCCTGCTTTCTGATGCGGGCATTACTCCAGCGCTTAAATATCTATTTTTCGTTTCAAAACTGAGTTATCTCAGCGTAGGGGCGTGGGCCATTATCCTTGCGGTTGGTCTGTGTTCTGTGCTTGCTTGTATGTGGAAGATGGGCCTTGCTGGTCGCAATATTGTTTTGACGCGCGTGCTTTTTGCTAGTGCGTCATTGGTGGGATTTGTTGCGGCACTTTATACGGGCTTGTTTTTGGCGAGCATGAAAGCGGTTCCTCTTTGGAATACGCCATGGCTAACGGCGTTGTTTGTGTTTTCTTCTCTATCGTGTGGAGTCGTGACGTTTGCCGTTCTTTCTAAAATGTATGGAGTGTCAGGTGTTTTTCCCTCACACATGAGAATGCTTGTAGGCATTGACCTTGGGCTCATTGTTCTCGAGTTGCTCAGTGCGATTGCTTTAGTACTTACTGGGAAGTCCTACTGATGGGCCTACGGCTGCCATGGGAGTAGCTTCGATTTTGGACGTCATGACGGGCCAAAACTCTTGGATTTGGTGGGGCGGGTTTGTTGGTTTTGGTTTGATTGTAACGGCTGTATTTGACGTTCTGATACTTCGTACGGGTCGTGGTTTACCTGGCCAGTCGTGGTCAGTGTTGGGAATATTATTTTGTGTTTTAGCAGGTGCTTTTTCGCTGAGATATTGCATTATTGTTGCGGGAGCACATCCTGTTTTGGGATTTTAGGAGAACGGTATGGACGATAAAAATGGGGCATTTCCTTTTGAGCTTGATCCCGATTCGGGTTTGTCGCCGTGGTTACAATTGCGTAAGAGATTGATCTATCTTATCGATTCGGGATATCTAAAGCCTGGTGATCAATTGCCTAAAATTCGTGAACTCGCTGTTGAGATTTCGATTAACTTCAACACGGTTAACAAAGCGTACTTAAGCTTGCAGTCGGATGGTTATCTGAAATCCATTCGCGGTAAAGGCGTCTTTGTATCGGATGCTATTCCTGGGCATCAGGAGGGCCAGACCAAAGACATCGAGGCGATCATCGATGATTGCTTACATGTGTGTAGGAACTTAGGTTTGACCTATCAAGAGGCGGCCGAATGGACGGCTTTGAGGGCAAAGGTGCTTACTATGTCGGAGTCGATACCCTATCGTGTCTCTGGGTCTAATGTGATTGTGATCGGGGATGATGATCAAAACGTGTCTAAGAAGGGGGAGGCGTAAGATGGCTATTCATGGACGCACAAAGAAGGATTTTGATAACTCAGGTGCCTCGAAAAACAATGCGCGTCATAGCTCTTATCGCTTAGCTCCAGAGACCATTGAAGACGCGGTTGGCGAAAAAGCTTCTAATGCGGGAGTCGTATTACTGAGCATGTTTGTGTTTACGGTTGTTCTGCTACTGCTTGTGGGACTGGGCGTTTTGATCGCGGGTTCTTTCACTATGCCAGTTGCGATCGTGTCGTTTGTGCTAGCGGTGTTGGCTACCATGTCTGTACATATTGCACAGCAGTGGGAACGTGTGGTTGTTCTTCGGTTGGGTCGCTTCAATCGCGTGTCTGGACCGGGATTGTTTTGGACTGTTCCGTTTATTGAACAAAACACCATGCGCATTGATTGTCGCATGCGTGTTACCAATATCGAAGCAGAAGAAACTCTCACGGCTGATCTTGTGCCCATGGATGTAAACGCAGTGCTGATTTGGATGGTTTACGATGCGAAAGCGGCGTGTAACGAGATATGCAACTTTTCTCGCACGGTGCAGCTGACTGCTCATGCGGCGCTGCGTGATGCAATAGGGCAGCTTACTGCTGCTGAGGTTGCTATACGCCGAGAGCAGCTTGATGTCGACATCAAAGAAGCCCTCGATGCTGATGCAGCTCAATGGGGTATTACGATCCTGTCGGTTAAAGTGCGCGACATTTTGCTGCCCCATGAACTGTATGATGTCATGAGCCTTGAGGCGCAGGCAGAGCAGCGTCGTAAGGCTCGCATTATCCTTATGGATGCTGAGCAAGATATCTCTGAAGTCGCAGAAGCGGTCGGTAAGGTTTATGGCGGCGGAGATGCAGCTATTCGCCTTCGCGCAATGCACTTGTTGTATGA
>JAVWLC010000302.1:0-2823 GCA_036638175.1 Raoultibacter sp.
GAATCCTCTTCCCATTTCTTTTCGGCCTCAACGCGCTTATCACGCATTTGAGATTCCTCATCACGCAGGCTTGCAGCGCGCTCGAAGTCCTGAGAAGCAATTGCCTCATCCTTTTCAGCACGCAGACGCCTGAGCTCATCATCAAGTTCGCGCAGCTCTTTCGGCAGCGTCATGTTGCGAATACGCATGCGCGCACCCGCTTCATCAAGCACGTCAATTGCCTTGTCGGGCAAGAAACGATCCTGAATGTAGCGCGTCGAGAGCGAAACAGCAGCCTGCAAAGCCTCATCAGTAAATTGCACCTGATGGTGCGCCTCATACCGGTCACGCAAGCCTTCCATGATGCGAAGTGCCTGCTCTTCATTGGGCTCGCCAACCGTGATAGGCTGGAAACGGCGCTCAAGCGCGGAGTCTTTCTCAAGGTGCTTGCGATATTCGTCAATGGTGGTAGCACCGATGACCTGGATTTCTCCACGGGACAGCGGTGGCTTCAAAATAGCAGCAGCGTCAATTGAGCCCTCAGCCGAGCCTGCGCCGATCAACGTGTGAATCTCGTCGATGAACAGGATAACATCGCCCTCATCTTGGACTTCCTTGATGCACTTTTTCAGACGCTCTTCGAATTCGCCGCGGTATTTACTTCCTGCAACCAACGCAGAAATATCAAGGGTAACCAAGCGCTTGTTGCGCAAGATATCAGGGACTTGATTTGAAATAATCAGCTGCGCCAAACCTTCGGCAACCGCGGTCTTACCAACACCTGGTTCGCCGATGAGCAGCGGGTTGTTCTTCTGGCGGCGCGAAAGCACCTGCATGACGCGCTCGATTTCTCCCGCGCGGCCAATGACGGGATCGAGTTTGCCCTCGGATGCCTTCTTCGTGAGATCCGTGCCGAATTCTTTGAGCATACTGTCAGACGATGCGGCCTGCGCATCAAAAGCGCCTCTGCCTGCATACACGGGGCTCTGACCCACGAGGTCATTCAGCGCAGAACGCACGTTGTCGCCCGTAACGCCGAGGCGCTGGAGCACTTCCAGTGCGGTGCCATCGCCTTCACGCACAATACCAAGCAGCAAGTGTTCGGTAGAAATGTAACTCTGACCCATCTGCATGGCTTCACGCAGTGAGTTTTCTAACACGCGCTTCACGCGCGGAGTGAAGCTGAGGTGTCCTGAGACATCAGTTTCTTCATCAATGGCAACAACTTGCCTGATGGCCTGCACGACGGCGTTATATTCGACACCAAGGCGATCGAGCGCCTGTGCCGCTAAGCCATCTTCTTCCTGTATAAGGCCGAGCAGCAGATGCTCGGTGCCCACGTAGGGCTGATGCAAGGCACGGGCCTCATCCTGAGCCAGGACGAGGACCTTGCGCGCCTTGTCGGTAAACTTCTCAAAGCTCATACATGCCTCTATTCTCGCAAGGTTTCTATGCTTACGCACAATATTAGCACTCCCGTCAAGAGAGTGCTAAAACGATATCGGCTCGTAACGCTATCTCACAAGTTCACCAAAAGTCACTGCACCCAGCGGCTGACATAAGCTTTTACGCCGCCGATTCCATCAGTAACCCAAGTGACTTTATTTCGCTTCATCACGCATGTGCGGGAACAACAATACGTCGCGAATCGATGCAGAGTCGGTAAGCAGCATGACCAAGCGATCGATACCGATTCCGACGCCACCCGCTGGCGGCATTCCGTACTCCAACGCACGCACGTAGTCATCGTCATAGCCCATCGCCTCGTCGTCTCCGGTTTCCTTTGCGGCAACCTGAGCCTGGAAGCGCTCTGCCTGATCAACAGGATCGTTCAATTCGTTGAACGCGTTTGCATACTCCTGTCCGCAGATAAAAAGCTCGAAGCGATCGGTCACGTTTTCGTCATCAGGCTTCTTTTTCGCGAGCGGCGAAACTTCAACGGGGTGATCGATAACGAACGTCGGCTGAATGAGCTTATCTTCAGCAGTTGCCTCGAAAATCTCAGCAACAAGTTTGCCTTTGCCCCACGCCTTGTCCACCTTCACGCCGTACTTCTTGGCGATTGCAACAAGTTCTTCAAGCGTCATTGCAAAGCTGATGTTTTCTCCCGAAGCTTCATTTGCAAGATCGATCATCGATTTACGAGCCCACTCGCCCGACAAATCAACCTGTTGACCTTGGTATTCAATCTGCAACGTGCCGCATGAAGCAAGCGCTGCTGCTTGAATGACGCCCTGCGTAAGCTCCATCATGCCTTCAAGGCCGGTGTATGCCTGATAAGCTTCCATGGTTGTGAACTCAGGGTTATGGAACGGATCCATACCCTCGTTGCGGAACTGACGTCCAATCTCAAATACGCGCTCGAAACCGCCCACAAGTAGGCGCTTGAGGTGGAGCTCAGTTGCAATGCGAAGGTAAAATTCCTTGTCAAGCGTATTATGGTGCGTCACGAAAGGACGTGCATTGGCGCCACCAAGGATAGGATGCAGCATAGGCGTCTCTACCTCGTAGAAACTCTGCGATTCCATATATGAACGAATTGCCGAAATGATCTTAAAGCGATTCTCAAACGTCGAGCGAACTTCTGGGTTCATGACAAGGTCGACATAGCGCTGACGATAGCGCGTCTCCTTGTCAGCCAGACCATGAAACTTCTCAGGCAAAGGTCGCAGCGATTTAGAAAGCAACTCAAACAAGGTAACGGCAACAGAAAGCTGTCCGCGCCTCGTCCGCATCATAACGCCTTCAGCGCCAATCCAATCGCCAACATCAAGGTCTTTGAGCTCGGCGAACATATCTTCCCCGAGCGTATTGATGCGACAAAATAGCTGAATATCAGCTGTG
>JAVWLC010000302.1:2833-3331 GCA_036638175.1 Raoultibacter sp.
CATCGCGTAATTCCAAAAACACGATCTTGCCCTGATCGCGCTTAGCCATAACGCGACCAGCAATTTTCACTTCGTCTTCGGTGGTTACCCCATCAGCAAGCTCAGCGTATTTTGCTTCAAGCTCATCGATGTGATGACTGTAATCAAACGCATGACCATAGGGGTTTTTCCCCTCGGCAAGCATCGTTTCACGCTTGGCACGACGCACCTCAATCGGATCGTCTTCGATCTGCTCAACCTCGAGGTTCTCGGTAGTGATATTCTCGCTCATGTGATTCCTTTTCGTTATCCGATAACGCAAGCGGGCCCTCAAATATCTCGGGCCCGGTAAAATGGCGATTGCTCTGCGCACGTCGCATATTTAACGCCCGGCATATGACAGGCCTTTTACTATTTATTGGTCAATCTTCGTAATGGTCATCACGATTTGTTTGCCGGTAGGACCAGAAGTTTCGATGACATCACCTTTTTTGTGACCCAAAAGTGCCGAACCGACGG
>JAVWLC010000303.1:0-3293 GCA_036638175.1 Raoultibacter sp.
TAAGCTCGAATTTGGTGCCGATCCCAACACGCATACCTGTCCAGTATGCTTGGGGCTTCCTGGTGCATTGCCCGTGCCTAACAAAGCCGCTATTGAGTCGATTGTGCTGGCTGGTTTGGCCACCAACTGCGAAATCGAGAAGTACTCGATGTTCTATCGCAAGAACTATATGTACCCTGATATGACCAAAAACTTCCAGACTACGCAAGGCCCCATAGCCTTCTGCATGCGCGGATGGCTTGACCTTGCTGTTGACGGCCCTGCTGCAAAAGAACGCATCGATCTTGCTGAAGCAGTTGAGCAGGGAAGTTACACTACGCGCATCGGCATCACGCGCATTCACATGGAAGAAGATGCGGGCAAGATGAACCACATTGGTGGATCAGAGGGCCGTATTGCTGGTGCAACGCACTCGCTCGTTGACTACAATCGCTGCGGAACTCCGCTGACCGAGCTTGTTACCGAGCCTGATTTGCGCACGCCCGAAGAAGCGCGCCTGTTCATGCAAAAGCTGCGTCAGATTTACTTGACGCTTGGCATTTCGGACTGCTCGATGGAGGAAGGCTCTCTGCGTTGCGATGGCAACGTCAGCCTGCGCCGCCGAGGAGCGAAAGAGCTTGGCACAAAAACCGAGCTCAAGAACATGAACAGCTTCAAAAACCTCCACGATGGTCTTGCGTATGAGATTTGTCGCCAAGCAGAAGTGCTTGAGAATGGCGGAATTGTCTATCAAGAGACGCGCCATTGGGACCCAACTGCAAAGCGTACGATTGTTATGCGCGTGAAGGAAACAGCCGACGACTATCGTCTGTTCCCTGATCCTGATCTGGCTCCCTATAACCTCTCTGACGAGTTCATTGATTGCGTTCGCGCAAAGCTTCCTGAACTTCCCGATCAAAAGGCTGAGCGCTTTGCTGCTGAATTTGGTCTTTCGGCCTACGATACGCGGCATCTTGTTGAGCATCGGGCAACCTCAAACTTCTTTGAGGCATGCATGGAGGTGGCGGGCGATAAAGCGCTTGCAAAGCCCCTTGCAAACCTGATCATCAACGATGTTGCGGGTTATCTCAACGCCAATGATGGTATCGATCTTGCCGAAACGCCGCTTTCGCCTGCTCGTGCGGTTGATCTCGTGAAGCTTATCGCTGATGAGACCATCTCATCGAAGCAGGCTAAAGAAGTATTTACGGCTATCCTTGAAGAGGATAAGGATCCGAGTGCCATTGTTGAAGAACGCGGTATGCAGCAAGTATCTGATACGGGTGCAATTGACGCCGTGGTTGAAAAGGTGCTCGCTGAAAACCCCGACAAAGTTGAGCAGTATCGGGGCGGCAAAACGGGTCTCATTGGCTTTTTTGTTGGACAGTGCATGAAAGAGATGCGCGGACAAGGCAACCCGAAAGTTATCAACGAACTTCTTGTACAGAAGCTTGGCTAGAATAAAACGTGCATGATGGTAAGGCGCAGAGCGTCTTAGCTACGGGCAATTGGGAGGAAATAGCATGAGCGACGAAAACCGCAGAGCAGGGGATTGGCAGCGAAAGAGCCAGCGTGAAGACGCAAATGATTTGATGCGTGATCCTAATGAGAAGCCATGGTATCGGCAGGTGTTCTGGATCATCTTTTTCTTGCTGATCTTCTGGCCTGTTGGCATTGTTTTGTGCTGGCAGAGCAATTGGCACATTGCTCTTAAGATTCTTGCGAGTGTTTTTGTTGTACTTAGCGTATTTATCTCGTACAACATGTGGCAAGTTGCGCTTCAGATGGGAATTGCATAAATCGGTTATGCGCTGGTGCTCGTAGAAGATTTGTGACGAACAACAGAATTCTCATTGCTTTACTACTCTACTGTGATAAAGTACACGCTTAAGAAACGCTCTGCTGCTGGGTAGTGGCGTGTGTAGAACGAGATGGTTAGGAAGCATAATGAACTTCGTCACACCTGCTGGATTTAGAGATGTCCTGTTTGAAGAGGCGCGCGAACGCGAGGAGATTTCGCGAACCGTACAGCAGTGCCTTGCGAAACGGGGCTATTCTCTTATAGAGACACCGACGCTTGAAGTCATGGATGTCATGCGGGCGGGCGGCAGGATGCCAGGTACCCCGTTCAAGTTCTTTGATTCACAGGGCGATTTGCTGGCTATGCGCCCTGACGTAACGCTTCAGATTGCACGCATGTGCGCAACGCGCCTCAAAGACCAAGCAGGTCCATTTCGCTTCCGCTACATGCAGCGTGTATTCCGTGAGACGGAATCGGAGATGCAGGCAGCAGCGCGTGAGCTGACGCAGATTGGCACCGAGCTCATCGGAGAATCTGGACCGAGCGCCGATGCTGAGATGATCGGCGTTTTTGCCGAAGCGTTGCGCGTCTTTCAAATTGATGGTTTTAAGCTTGCCATTGGAACAGTGGGTGTGTTGCGTGTACTGCTCGAGAAGAGTGGAGCGTCTGACGAATGGAAAGACGCAATCCTAGCGGCCTATCACATGTCGAATTTCGTTGATCTCGATATGTTGTGCGCTAATCCTGCTATAGACAGGGCGTTTGCTGAGGCGATCGCGGCACTGCCGCGCATTCGTGGCGGTCGGGAGGCTATCGAGAGCGTTCGTTTGCTGGTGACGCCACTTGATTGCGTGGATGGGCTCGATGCACTTGAAGAAACGTATGACTTGCTGTGTGAGCAGGGGCTCGATGCCAATATTACTATCGATTTCTCGGTGATGAGCTCGTTTGATTACTATACGGGCATTGTTGTTGAAGCATATGCGCCAGGTCTTGGATCTCCTCTTGGAAGTGGTGGCCGTTACGACAATATGCTTGCGGGGTATGGCCAGAATCGCCCAGCTGCGGGCTTCGCATTTTTCTTGGAGCAGGCTATGGCTGCAGCTCAAATGGGCAACCAGGAATACAAGCGGCAAGCCACGCCTGCTTCTGGTTCCGCGAGGCCGCTGCGTATTGCCGTTCCCAAAGGATCGCTCAATGCTGATACGATTGCTGTCTTGGCGGCGGCAGGTTTGGATACGACAGGACTTGAAAATCCTGGTCGCCAGCTGATTATCAGCAATCCAGGTGTTGATTTCATCATCGTTCGCCCCACCGATGCACCGGTGTTCGTGGCGCTGGGTGCTGCTGATTGTGGCATCTGCGGAAAAGACTCGCTGGTTGAAGCTGATCCTGATGTTGTTGAGCTGGTTGATCTCACGTTTGGCGCATGTCGCTTCATTGTCGCCGAGCCAGGGGACTGTCCAGGCGCCGCCGATGAGCACTATCGAAGGTCAGGCTCAATCCGTGTTGC
>JAVWLC010000304.1:0-3262 GCA_036638175.1 Raoultibacter sp.
CTTGATATGTTTTTGGCGGGTCTTGCCTATGTGCCAGGAATTGATTCTTGGAACTATATTGGAGTCATGATGCTTGTTGGCGCTGTTGTCGGGCTGGCCCTTGTTCTGCCGACGGTGTTTGAGCGTAAGGATTTTCGTCATGCCCATCCTTTTGTCGAAGATTTTTATACAGCCGACCAGAAAAGTCAGGCGCGGTCAGCTCTGCTGAGGGGACTGGTTGTCGGTATCGGTTTTGTTGTTGTGGGATTGGTTATTCTCATTGTACTGCAAGCGGTTCCGTGGTTAGCTACTGCGGTTTGTTTGATGCTTGCGGCGGTTGGCGTGTTTATCATTGTTCGCGGATATCTTCTGGGTTTGCGGTGTGACCTTGTGAAATACAATCAGAAATCGCTCTATGGCATGGACGATTCTCAAATCGACGCTCTCGACGATGAAGATCTTCAGGTGCGTGCCCGCCAAGCCAAGCGTGAAAATAGCATGTGTCGCATTGTCATGAGTATAGCAACCGCGTTTGGCTTGGTGCTTTTGTTTGTTCCCGCGCTTCATGCTCAACCATGGTTCTGGCTATCGTGGGTGATTGGCGGCATGTTGTGCGGAGTGATTAAGGCGTCCCACTCTATGAGAAACGCCGAATAATCAAGACACCTTCCTTGCCTTTGTCGTAAGAACACTAATCTCATACATCAATTTTTAAGGAGAGCGCATGGACGCTATTATTGTCGCGCACGAAATAAGGAAGTCGTTTACTGCTGGTCGGAAGAATGAGCGACGTGCGGTTGAGGTATTGAAGGGAATCAGTCTTTGCGTTAAGCCAGGAGAAATGGTTGGCATTGTGGGTCCGAGTGGTTCGGGCAAGTCCACGCTGCTCTACTGTTTGGCCGGGCTTGAAAGTGCGGATTCGGGCTCAATTGAGGTGATGAACAGGCAGGTGGTAAAAGCAAGCCGCGCTTCCATGTCAAAGACGCGCAGGGATCACCTCGGTTTTATCTTCCAGTCATACAATCTCATTCCTTCGCTGAGTGTAGGGGAGAACGTGGCGCTTCCTGCGCGTTTGGCGGGCAGACCAGTGGCGGCTGAGCAGACATGCGCGGCGCTTGAGAGTGTTGGTTTGGGTGCTCGGCAAAAGGACCGCCCGGGGGATTTGTCGGGTGGCGAACAACAGCGTGTGGCTATTGCTCGTGTGCTCGTTGGTGGTTCAGATGTAGTGTTTGCAGATGAACCGACAGGTGCTCTGGATTCCAAAAACGGTCGCGAGGTGCTCAAGCTGCTGCGGAAAATCGGCGATGACCCAAAGCGGTCGGTGGTGATGGTGACCCACGACTTAGAAGCGGCATCGATGGCTGATCGCGTTCTTGTATTGAAAGACGGACGGATTGTCAAAGAGATGGAACGCTCCTCTGCGGCGCAGATTCTTGAAGCTATGGGGGATCAGACATGATTCGTCTCATTTTTTCTGACCTGCGAGACAACGCAATGACGTGGGTCGGCGCATTTTTCGTCGCGGTTGCTTGTGGCTATATTGGTGGTTGGGCGGCATCCCTTCAGACAACTGCGAGTTTCTGTGCGGGAGATTTGTTTCTTTACAAGAACCTCCAGAGTACCGTTTCGTTGGTTATATCGTTTTCGTCGATTGCGGGAGTGGCTGTGCTCATGTCGGCAGCAAACTTGACCGTTTTGGCACAACGACGTTCGTATGCTTTGTGGCAATTATCAAACGTGAGGCCGCTTCTGGTGAGCGCGGTGGTGCTCGCTCAATTGGTTGTGGTGGCGGTCCTGGGTGCTTTATGCGGCACACTGCTTGCAGCGGTTACGTTTGTTCCGCTGTTTCCTCTTGTGTTCAGTGCTCGGAGTGCGCTTGCCCAGGTGAAACCTCATGTGGGTGTATCGCTTATGCCTAATGTATGGCTTGTGGTAGCCGCGGTGTTCCTGTGCGGGGGAGCGAGGGGTGCGCGGAGTGCGGGGAAGACGCCTCCGCTGGTTGTTTTGCGCGAGCCAGAACCGCAGCACCAGGGCATGACGTGGTTTCGTGCATTTCTTTTCGCAGGTCTCGCTGTTTGCACCTACTGGCTTGCCACCTTTATGGTTGAATCGGGGCCAAGCGTTGCGTTGAACTGCTCGCTTTATGTACCTATTCTGGTAGTGGCAACGCTTGTTCCCGTTGCGCCTGCGATCTTTTCAGCATTGTTGGCTGCGTGGATGTCTCTTGTGCCGAAGCGCTGGAATGCTTGGTACTTGGCTCGGCATACAGCGCGCTACAGCCTCAGCGCCTCGACTTCGGTCGAAACGCCTATCATGGTGGGGTTTGGGCTTGTAGCAGGTCTCTTTTCCGCAGTCATGTGCTGGGTTGATTATGCGAGCAGACAAGGCGTTACCGATCTCAACACGCTTGATTCAACCACAACGCTTTTAATGCTCGGAGGTCCTGTGTTGCTGTGCGCGATTGGTGCAGCGGTCAGTGTTGTGATGTCCTCAAAGTCTCGCTCTCGCGATGTCGCTCTTCTCACGGTGGCGGGGGTGGGCCCCAAGACGCTGCTGGCGGCGGCAGTTTGTGAAGCGTTTATCCATGCGGTGACTGGCACAATGGTGGGAGTGGTGAGCGTGATTATCTCAAACAGCATTATTGCTTATGCAGTTGGTCTGCCCTTCCCTTTTGCGGACGTGGTGCTTGGCGAAGGCCTTGTTGTCTCACTAGTAGGTTTTGCCCTCGTTCTTGTGGCGACACTTGCCCCGACCTATAGTGCCCTCAAGCAGGAAGCTGCTGCTGTTCTTGCAGTGCGGGAATGAGTTTTCTTGGTCCACGATGCCTCACTCACGGTCTCTCGTCGTTATAAGTTCTTTCTTCTGAAGAGGTTGGCGAGTTACTTGGATGAAGTGCATTCCCGTATAATAGGAGTCTGAAAGGGGTACCTATGAAAGCAAATCAAGCAGCAGGAATCTTTAAGGCGGTGTCGGACGAGAATCGCTTACGTATTGTTCGACATATAGCGAGAACAGAAGACATTTGTGCCTGCAAAGTGCTTGACGAGCTTGCTATTACGCAGCCAACTCTTTCTCACCACATGAAAGCCCTCTTCGCAAGCGGCCTTGTTAGGTGTCGCAAAGAGGGTAAATGGATGCACTCTTCCCTCAATTACGAAGCTTTGGATGATCTTAAGAATTACGTGGGAGAACTCCTGGGAGATTGATTGACCATTGAAGAGCCTCGGCTGGAAAACGCGGTTTGTACGACACGGTAATTCGCTGCTAAGAAAACATAAATCTG
>JAVWLC010000305.1:0-3260 GCA_036638175.1 Raoultibacter sp.
TACTGCGGTGTAGTCCGTGGGAGGATAGGTCGTCGTGCTCATAGAGGATATTTTTGTAGGATGAGGACCCCTAGGCGGGGTCCTTTTTTTGTTGGGTGGGGCTGTGTGGGCGGGTGAGTTGTGCCAGCGTATGCGCGATGGATGCTTATGCACATTGATTAGTTTTCAGGTAGTATGGATACTCATTAAAAAGCGGTTTCTGGTGGATGGGAAGCATGGTTGACTCTACAGAAAAGTTCCGATCCCTTGAGTTCAAGCGATTCATAGCATCGATTGTTGGCTTTTCGTGCCTATACGCTATTGCAATTTTCTTCTTTTATTACGATTGGCTCTTCACGTTGCCCTATGCGGTTAACGATGTAATCTACTGTGCTTTCCTTAATGGCTCACTGTGTGTGGCAGCACTTTTTGTATGGATAGTGGCTCGTCGGAGATGCGCTTCTTTGAGGCGATGGCTAATGCTGGCGGGTGTTGCGTGCTATGGGGCGGCATTTTTGGTCTTATTTCTATCAGTCGCTGAAGGCTCGAGCGGGTCAATTTATGTGGTCGGAACTTTCGCTGGCTTAGGGGCGGGCGCACTGATCCCGCTGTGGTTTGAGCAGGCTGGGTCTTTTGTAAAGAATCACTACGCCTATGTGCTTGGTTTTATGAGTTTGTTGGGCGGATTGATAGTTCTTTTTACTAACGCTGTTCCGCTTGTTTTTTCTCTCGGGCTTTGCATTGTCCTTTTGAGCGTTTCGCTTGGATTGTTGTGGCCCCTCAACTCCCGTGATATATCGGGGGAAAGCGAGAGTGCGCAGGTTTCCGAAGTCGCAAGCACACATGCTCAAGAGAAAGCGAAGCAGTCTGCCCTTGAAATCGGACAAGGGGAGGTTGAGCAAGGGTGGTTGACGCTTATGCCGCCCCTGATTTACGTATTTTTACTTTCGGTAATCTACGGTGCCTTAACGGTGGTTACCCACGGCGGGCCAACGTTTTCGGTCACGGAAGCGGGCCTTATAACGCAAGCAGCCAGTGTCGTTACTATTGCGATATTCGTGCTGTACGTGTATTTCGAAGGGAGACATTACTCAACCTTGCTCAACGTTGTTTTGGGCATTACTGCTACGGGGCTTTTGTTTCTACCGTTTCTTTCGGATGCCTATAGTTTTGCCTTGATCGTCCTGACGCATATCGGATGGGAAATTGCTCTTCTAGTTTCATATGCTTTAGTAATCAAGTTGTATAAAGGGAATCGCTTTGCACTCATCGGTTGTTCTGCGATTGTGTTTGCTTTTCCTCGCCCAGGGTTGGTTGCGGGGCTTGGAGTCGCCTCGCTCATTACGGTTGATAACCAACCGGCATTTGTTCAAACGACAATTATTGTTTTTGCGTTGCTATATTTGGTGCTCATGGGTACGTGGCTGTTGCGAACAAGAGAAAAACGAGCAGCTGAACGTGCGCTGAGAAAGCGCGATGAATTGATCGCCCGCTACAGCCGAGCACGAAACGACATGTATCAACTTGTGTGCGAAGATCTTGCAGCTGCCCACAAATTGACTCCAAGAGAAGGGGAAGTTCTTTTTCTTTTGGCGCAAGGCAGAGATGCTGCCTATATTGGTGGTGCCACCTATTTGTCTTTGAATACGGTGAAGAGCTATCGGAAGTCTATCTACGCAAAGCTCGGCGTACACTCAAAGCAAGAACTTATAAATGCCGTGGAAGCTAAAATCCCATCCCCGTAATAATAGCTGTGGCGCATCGGGTTCCCGCTGGTATAAAGAGTGGAGCCGGACGCCTGATCAGCTTCGCAAAAAAACCCGATTGAACAGGAAAAATGCAAAAACCCCTCTTAAGGGGGTGCTGTAAATCGCGCTCGTTTATTACTGTTTTCGCAAGGAGTAAGCAGGGCATCTTGATAAGGGCCCGGGAAGCGAGGACATAATGCAAAACGAAGTGACAACGGACAGCGAAGCAGGAATGAAAAAGGCTTCGTCATCGTGTAGCGACAAAGCGACAAACAATGGTGCGACCACGCGCGGTAAAACATCAAGGCAGACTATCAGTCGTCGAACATTTTTGGGAGCTGCCGCAGTGATGGGTGTTCAGGTGGCTCTCTTTGGACTTGCGGGCTGTGCGCCTCAGGAATCAGGGGATGCTGCTGAGGCGTACAAGCCAGGAACCTATACAGGTAAAGCTGACGGAAAATTCAACACCATAGAAGTTGAAGCTGACTTTTCAGAAACAGCGATTAAGGATATTCGTATTATTAATCACGAAGAGACGCGACGCATCGCCGCACCAGCAATTGAGATGATTCCTCAGCGCATTATTGAACATCAGGGTCTCGGCGTTGATACGGTGACTGGCGCAACGCTCACAAGTCTCGGAATAATTAACGCGACAACAGATTGCGTCAAACAGGCTGGTGGTTCTGTAAGTGCTCTACAGAAACGCGGGTCGGTCGAACCAACAGGGGAGCAGATCGAGCTTGAAGCAGATGCGGTCGTTGTGGGCGCTGGCGCAAGCGGCATGGGCGCAGCTCTTGCTTCGGCGCAGTCGGGAGCTCGTGTCATTGTGCTCGAGAAGAACTCGAATATCGGTGGCAACTGCTTGGTTTCTGGTGGATATCTTGAGTATCTTTCGGCCCCTGATGCCGCAAGGCCAGAAATGACCGAAGAGCTTCATCGGTATGTCGAAGAAGTGCTTGGAAGCGAAATTGCAGCAGCTTCTGACCCAGCGATCGTAGAAAAGGTCCGTCAGCAGTATGAAGAATACAAAGCAACGGGGAGTTCAAAGCTGTTTGATTCCGAATTGTTTTACTCGCTGGATATCGCAGTTACCAGTGGGGAAGGCTTGCCTGTTGAGGTGTATATGCCCTTAGCCCATAATCTCTCTGTTCTCAATGATTGGATGACGGAACTTAATTTCTCCTGGGCTACCCCACTGCATCCTATTACAGGCTATGCCTATCCGCGGTGGTCGAACCCCACGGAAGGTATCTGTGGTGAGGGTTACTTCGACTTTTTTGACACTGTCTTAGAAGGAGAAGGTCTTGGAGTTGAGGTTATGCTCGCAACGGCAGCGCAGGATTTGATCACTGAGGGCGGTTCGGTTGTCGGAGTAACCGCCTGTGCGGAGGATGGTACGATCTATACGATCAGGACTCCAAAAGTAATCCTTGCTTCAGGAGGTTTTTCAGGGAATCCTGATTTGTTGAGAGAGTACAACACGTTGTGGGATTATCCGAAAGGTAATCTTCCGACGACAAACGTCAACGG
>JAVWLC010000306.1:0-3260 GCA_036638175.1 Raoultibacter sp.
GCAAGCAACGCAACATCTCCCCCAAGACCTGCCGTAACGGCCGCTTGCCCCAAGCCAGGATACGAGAAGACCTGCTCAACCAGTACCGATCCCCCAAATATCTCAGAGATAGCAGCAAACTGGAGCGTAATTGCAGGAAGAGCAAGGTTACGCAAACCGTGGTGACGCATGGCAGCCCACGTACTCATGCCGCGGGCGCGGGCGAAACGAAAGTATTCGCTTTCCATAACGTCAATTGCCTTTTCGCGTGTATGGAGCGCAATATTCGCCACGCCAACCACCGAAAGGGTGAGAGCAGGTAAGGCAAGATGATGAAGCGCATCGGCAAACGTCACATCGGAAGCCGACATGCCAAGGGGCACCGAAAAACCGAAGGGAAACCAGCCAAGCCATACCGAAAAGATAATGAGGACAACCAGACCAAGCCAAAACGTCGGTGTCGACGCGAGCAAAAAACAGTACCCCTTTACAAGCTTATCGGGTAGTTTCCCGCGATAGACACCAGCAACAACGCCAAGAATAAAGCCCAGCACCCCTGAAACAATCCAAGCCACTGCCATTAAGGCTGCTGAATTCAAGAACCGAGCCGCAATGACATCGGCAACTGGTGCGTTATAGCGCAGCGACATACCCATATCGCCCTGCACAAAATCGCTTACCCAGGTAGCGTAGCGCTCCCATAAGGGCGCGCCCACCCCCCAATACTCGGCAAGTTGGGCGCGCTTATCTGCACTCATATTGATATATGCCGCCTGGCCCACGTTTGCCTGAACAGGATCAATGGGAGACGCGCTTACAAGAACGAACGTCACCATACTCACGGCAATCATGAGCAAAACGAACTTCGCAAGATGCTTGATGATGAAATGAGCCACGGACATCAGCGACAACCACACAACGAGGACTTCACGCTATGCCCAGGACCATTGATCGATATTGTTGACGAGCGACCAACCGTGTCCATGAGGATGCGGTTTCTGCTGCGCAACCTCGAGTGCTTCTTTCTTGAAATACAGGTGGTCAACATCGGCAAGCCAGACCCACGTAGCTGCTCCCTGCGGTGCAATGCCCTCAGTTCCATCCCATTGAGCCTTCTGCCAAAACGCATAGGAGTCCGTAATATCAGGCTGAGCAAGGGCTTCATCAAGATACCCGTCGATCGTCTTATTTTCGTAGCAAGCGTAATTACCCCATCCCGTTGAGTAGTTCAACTCATAGACCTCAATGGGCGAGTTGGAACCCCAGCCCCACAAAATCGGGCTTGAGTATTCATGCGGATAGAGATCATCCCAGCTTCCGCCCTTGGGTGTCACCTCGATACCAATAGTCTTCATCTGGTTGGAAAACTCAGAGGCGAGCGCTTGGCGTACCGAATCGTTTGATGCATACCACAGCTCAAACGCAGCACGGGTGCCATCTTTTTCAAGAATGCCGTCAGAACCAGCAACCCATCCTGCCTCGGACAGCAACTTCTTTGCTTCGTCAATATTCTGGGTAATGTGCATATCCTTCGACGACCAGGGCATATTGTCAGATACGCTATAAGCCTCTGTGCCGTAGCCATTCAAGACATTCTTAATCATTGCTTTACGATCAACCGCATAATTGATAGCGCGCCTTACCGCAATATCGGAAGTTACCGCATTGCCTGCTGGATAGCTGTTTTCACCGTCAGCTTTTGTACCACCGGGGGCAATGGTTGGAAGCGAAATACCGCGACTATCAACCGTTTTGCATGCAAGGAGTTCGTAGCCTCCAATGAGCTGTTCGCTATACGTTGCTGAAGTAAATGCAATATCAACTTGTCCCGAATTCGCAGCCGCAAGAGCAGCATCTTCTTCCATGAACGCAACCACAACACGCTTGATCTTGGGTGCTTCACCGTAGTAGTCAGGGTTGGCAACAAGGATGACCTGCTGGCCCTTATCCCACTGCTCAAGCATGTAACGACCGCTGCCATAATCAACACCATGCGCATGAGCAGGGACAATACCGACAACAGCAAGTGTATAGAGAAGCGCATTGAACGGTTTGTTCATGGTAAGCTTTACCGTTGTGTCATCAACAACAATCGCTTCGTTGACCATGCTCAAATCTGCTTCTGCGGCATCAGCATTAATAATGCCATTGATAGTAAACGCAACGTCTTCGGCGGTCAAAGGCTCGCCATCGGTAAATTTCACATCATCACGAATAACGAACGTCCAGGTGAGACCGTCATCGGAGCACTCATATGAGGTTGCAAGGTCGTTTACAAATTCCATGTTGGTGTCAGTAGTGATAAGCGTGCTTTGAATAAGCGGCTCATGAACGTGCTCGCCACAACCCCACGATACAAACGGATCAAAGCCCGCCGCAGGTTCGCTCCCTGTATTCATCGCAACAATAACCTGCTCAGTTGCAGCTTGCTTTGTTGCATCGGCAGCATCTTGCGCATCTTTACTTGCGTCTGCTTCACCTGCAGTGCAGGCAGAAAGCATACTACCAAATGCGACCGTCGCAGAACCAACGCCTGCCAACTTAACAAAATTACGTCGTGTAAATACAGCCACTGTTTCCTCCCATCGGCATCCATCTATCTCCTGGTTGCCAAAAATGTTACGTATTAATTGCGCGTAACACACAATACCAGAAATGCACTGGAGCAGTGTTACGAATATGAAATCCGTAACTTTTCGCTGACGAGCGGTCTATTCAGTTTCGGGAATGGCTCCTGTTTCAATAATGGCAAGCAAATCGTCCTCGGTGAGAACAGGGACACCAAGTGCTATGGCTTTGTCGTACTTGGAGCCAGTGGCTTCACCAGCAACGACATAGCTTGTTTTGGCCGACACACTGCTTGACACCTTGGCACCACGAGCCTTGAGCTGCGCGCCTGCATCATCGCGCGTCATGCCGCTTTGCACGAGGCTACCCGTCAAAACAAACGTTAACCCCGCAAGCGTCTGAGGAAGAGAGCTCTTATCACCCCGTCCATCTTCAAGTTTCACACCAGCCTTGCGCAACCGCTCTATTACATTCACGTTGTCGGGCGTGCGCAAAAACGTCCAGAGGCTTTTCGCAATATTGGGACCGACGCCATCGATGGTGGCAAGATCCTCTTCACTCGCCTGCATAAGAAGATCAATAGTGGGGTAAGCCGTCACGATAACTTCGGCCATAGTCTTTCCTACATGACGAACGCCAAGTCCAAAAAGCACGCGCGCAAAGCTACGCTGCTTGCTTGCCTCGATAGCAGCGACAAGTTTGCTTGCTATCAA
>JAVWLC010000307.1:0-1199 GCA_036638175.1 Raoultibacter sp.
GGTCTTGGTGCCATTGAGGTAAATCTTGCCATTTTCACGCTTGTAGTTAGTGGTAAGCGCACCCACGTCAGAGCCAGCGCCTGGCTCGGTGCAGGCAGAGTTCCAGATTTGCTCGCCCGATCCCAGCGTCGAGAGCACAGCCTCAATCTGAGCTTCGGTACCTTCGCGAATGATGGTCTCGAAACCAGGGAGCTGATAGAGCACGTAAGTTGGTGCACCATACTTACCAAGAATTTCATAGACCGCCATGAGTGTTACGCAAGGCTGCTCAAGACCGAGTCCGCCGTGGCTTTCGGGAAGCATGATCTGATCAAATCCAAGGTCACACAAGCCCTTTGCCCAGCGCAGCGGGTACTCATGCTTCTCATCGCACTCAGCGAAATATGCTTCCCAGTTTTCGCTTTCCATGTAGTCTGCGTAGCTCTGGACAATAAGTTCTTGTTCATCTGACAGTTTGAAATCCATTACGATTTCCTCCTTTTAGTCTTCTTCAGCGTTGCGGCTTCGCCGATCGCTGTATGTACCAATGTCATGCCTTTGCAGGCGAGCAATTACCGTCGCCTCCGTACTGGTCATTCGCCATCTTTCAGCGATCACCAGGTCAATCCTTATTACAAACCAAGCTGTTGACGGTAGAACGTCGCGCCATGCTCAAGAGCATCATTTGCTGCATCAAGCATCTTGGTGTAATGCAAAAACGCGTGGATCACACCTTCAAACACTTCGTAGTGGTGCGGAATAGAGTTCTCTTCAAGGATGGCCGCGAGCGTTGCGCTGTCATCAATGAGCGGATCATATTGCGCTGCTGCGATATAGCAAGCAGGCATATCCCAGCTCAGATCATTCAAGAAGCAGTTAGCGTAGGGGTTGGTCTTAAGTTCAGTAGGATCTTCAGCGTACATACGCAGGTAGAACTGCCAATCTTCCTCAGACAGCCCATCCCATGATCCGCCAAGGAGTCGCATTGAAGATGAATCGGTCAAGCCAAACCATCCGTAAAAGAGCAAGAGGCATTTGATAAACTCGCTGTTGCCACACACTTCACGAAGATACATAGTTGCCGCAAGCCCCAGGTGTGCGCCGCCCGAATCCCCCGCAAAAGAAAGACGATTTCCGTCGATTCCATGCTGTGCGCCATGTTCATGCAGATAGGTTGCAACAGCTGCAACCTCTTTAACAGCACTAGGAAACTGTGCTTC
>JAVWLC010000307.1:1209-3220 GCA_036638175.1 Raoultibacter sp.
CAACCGATAATCGACAGCAACAACAACAGCACCGGTCTTTTCAGCCACAATGCGCGTGATGCGATCATGGGTATCAAGATTTCCGAGCACAAAGCCGCCGCCATGAACGTAAACGATTGCAGGAGCACTGGGTGCTTCAGTTGGATAATAATAACGAACTGGTATGGCGCCGTGTGGCCCCTCAACCGTTGCATCAACAGTCTTCGCAGGCACAGGACCGCCCTCGGCCCAGAATGCGCGTCCTGCAACATAGTTCTTGCGCATCTGCTCGAAACCAACACTGGTATCGTTGGCATCGCCCGCCAGCTCGTCCTCTTTGGCGAGCACCGCTTGCATCTGCGGGTTGATATAGGACAGAACATCGAGTTTATTCATGATCCATGACTTCTTCCTGATAGTTCCGACTCAAACACTGAAAAGCTATCGAATGGCTCGGTTGTTGCATTCGAGCCATTCGAATAACCACTTACTTAGGCAACAGGCTCTTCGAGATTCTTTTCTGCAGCCTGATTCTTTTTCATGGCACGACGTGTCATAACGAGACACAAGCAACCAGCAACAGCAAACACAATCAGGATCATAAAGATAGGACTGAAAGCTGCATCGCCTTGAGCGTCGATCATGCCACCGAACCAGGTGTGAATGAACACGTCAGGCATGAAACCAACAACCGAGAGGATGCCTGAAGCGGTACCGAAGATACTCATGGGAACCTTGGCTTCGGTCAGAGGTGACGAACCGATTGAGAAGGCACCGTAGGTAACAAAACCGAGAACAACAACCAAAGCGGCAACAGCAAAGACCATGGCAGCATCGCGGGGCAGAACCAGAAACGCTGCAAGAACGATAACCGCAGCCGCAAAGAAGATCAGAATCGACTTTGAGGGGCTCTTCATCTTGTCAGCCACAAAACCTGCGATCGGACCAGCAATAAGACCAATGCCGTAGGTACGAATAAGACCAACGATAGAGACAACTACAACGGGAGCCGCAAACGCAGATGTCATAAACGGTGTGGTGTAGGTAACTCCCTGATATACCGCGTATACAAAGAAGTAAGCAAGACAAGCCCAGAGAACGCCAGGGTGCTTGATAGCCCGAACAACCTCAGCAAGGCTGAACATCTTGGCATTCTTGTCGATCTCACCCTTGAAGTCAGGAATGAAGATGAAGGACAGGACGGCAAGGATTGCAATGAGAACACCAAGGAATACGAGGAGAACCTGGATGCCAAGCGCTGGAACAGCAATAGCTGACACGATGGCAGTGTTGATAAAGCCAATGATGAGACCAGCGGCACCGTAGATGGAGTAGCTCGCACCAATCTTGCCGGCATACTCATCCTCAGCGCAGCACAGGCGCACGATCTTGAAGCGTGTACCCCACCAGATAAGAATTGATGTGATACCAAAGCCAACGAACAATACATACAACATCCCAAGCGAAGGAAGCATCGCGTAGATAAACGTAAGAACTGCCGTACCACCAAAACCAATCCACGAAAGCGTACGCATGCGGATCTTGTCAGCGAGAATACCCGCGGGAAGATAGGTGATAACAGCCGTGATGGCATAACAGGACAAAAGAGCACCAAGGTCAGCATTAGTGCAACCAAGACCTTGCATAAGGGGCTCGTAAAATACGTTCTTCAAATAGATTGGTGTGTAGATAATAGAAGAACCCATAGATACGAGCGCAATAAGAAACCACTTGTATACCCCGGAGAGATCCTTGTAGGTCATCTCTCCCTTGCTCTTGGCAAGAAACGACATTTTGTTTCCTTTCTCAATCACATAGCAGAACCAAACTCAACGTCTTTACAGACATTCCCTCAAGTCGGCAATCCCCCGACGTTGTCTGCCTCCTTCCAAAACAATTTTTCGTTCCACTTTGTCGAAAAGCAAAGCGAGTTCGAATTGGTTTGGATTCTGGAGGAAACGGCAAAAAACACATCGCAAATTTGCCATGAATGACGGAATACCTAGTTTTTAGTGAGGTGCGTAGCTAGAAG
>JAVWLC010000308.1:0-3206 GCA_036638175.1 Raoultibacter sp.
GTCGTAGATGAGAGCCTTATTGAGTTAACGCTTGGCGGTGAGAGTATGGTGCCACTGATCGAGCAATATCATAACCTCATCATCGTTAGGTCGCTTTCTTCAACGTATGCAATACCAGGCATCCCCATCAGTTATTGCATCGCTCATCCTGAGACAATTGCTCAGATCGAAAAGTTTTTCGACAACGATGATCTTTCCATGTTCGCAGAAGTGCTGAGCTCGCACGCCTTCAATGAAGACGAATACCTTGAGCGTACGCGTGATTTTCTTGATACAGAAATCCCGTGGATGCAATGCATGCTCAATTTGATTCCAGGGATACAAATATTTCCTGCAGAAGCAAATTTCGTTATGTGCTCATTTACAAATAGCGAACCTATGCAGCTTGCGGTAGCGAATACAGCCGAACTCGTCTTGCGTCTTCAACTCGCAGGTTTTCTTGTTCGTAAGCTGGAGGGAACACCAGGTATCGCATGCGGCAAATATTTCTGCGTTGCTGTGCGGTGTCGCGAGGACAATGAAAAGTTCATTTCAGCAATGCGAGAAATCATCATCAACCACAGCTGAGAGTCTTTCTTGGAGTAGGCTTTCTGATAGTGCCTGCTCTTGTCGGGCGCAAAAGGGAAGCGCCGAAGCGCTTCCCTTAGTGTTTATGTCATTACGATCGTGCGATTAGCGGTGGTCTGCAAGGAAAAACAGAGCAAGTGTTCCTGGTCCCGAATGGGCGCCAATCACGGGGTCAACATAGTTGATATGAATTTCGCTCACGCCGAATTCATCACGTACTTTGTTAGCAATATATTCAGCATCTTCAAGACAATCTCCGTGGGTAATAAAAACAACTTGTTCAGAGATTGGGCTAAGAGCACTTGTTTTCATGTGATCAACGAGTGCGTTAAGCGACTTTTTGCGACCACGAACTTTTTCTCGCGGAATGAGGCGACCCTCATCATCGACATGAAGTACGGGTTTGATGTTGAGCATAGTACCAGCCCAAGCACTTGTTTTTGAAACGCGCCCGCCTCTAAATAGGAACATAAGATCATCTACCGTAAACCAATGAGCAAGCTTTAGGCGGTTGTCTTCAACCCAACTGGCTACATCATCAATACTCATGCCGCTGCGTTTTTTCTGAACGGCATAGTAAATCAATAAACCTTGACCACCTGATGCGGCAAGTGTTTCAACGGAATGGATTGTTCGTTCGGGGTATTCGTTTTTGAGATCCGTAAGAATCAGATCGATGGCTTCGAATGTGCCCGAAAGGCCACTCGAAAAGCCAAGATAGAGAACATCGCGACCCTGTTCAAGCAAGCCTCTAAAAAGCTTTTCAGACTCAGCAAGGTTGGGGAGTGATGTTGAAATAACCTTACCATCGCGCATCATGGTGTAGAACTGTTTAAGGTCAGTCTTCTCACCCTTAAGGTAACTTTGGTATTGTTCGCCATCGATCATAAACGTAAGAGGAAGGACATGGAGATCAAAATCATCGATCATTTCTTCAATGAGATTGCAACTTGAATCGGTAACGATCTCAAAACTCATAGGGCACCTCGTATCACACATGCGTGAAAATATCAGCTTCTAGTATAGTCATACTGACATGAACCTATATGTCACAATTTTGAAAAGTATAGTTACTGTAAGAGTGTGCGGGGCGAATTACCCTATAATGTTCAAGTTTGAAACAAAAATTGTGTTTCAGCTCTACCCAGGATCCAGGAAAGGTTGAGGATACGGCGTGGGAAATAGCTATAAGGATACGATGAATCTGCCCGCTACTGATTTTGCAATGCGTGCGAATCTTCCCGAAAGCGAGCCAAAGCGTCTCGAAAAGTGGGAAAACGAGGAGCTTTATTGGAAGGTTCTCGAGAAAAACAAGGACGGAAAGTCATTTGTGCTGCATGACGGACCTCCGTATGCCAATGGTCCTATTCACATTGGGCACGCCTTTAATAAGATCCTCAAAGACTTTGTGATTAAGAGCCACGCTCAGCGCGGGTTCCATACTCCTTATGTTCCCGGCTGGGATTGCCATGGTCAGCCTATTGAGCATATGGTTGAGGTAACTCTTGGACCAGATAAAATGGCAAAGATCGAACAGCCAACGCTGCGTAGATTGTGCCGCGAATGGGCAGAAAAGTACGTTGATGTTCAGCGCGATGGTTTTAAACGTCTTGGCGTTAATGCTGATTGGGATCACCCTTATCTTACGTTTACGCCTGGTTACGAAGCAGGCAACGTTGAGATCTTTAAGAAGATGTACCTCGATGGTTCGATCTATCGTGGCCGCAAACCAATCCACTGGTGTAAAAATTGTCATACCGCACTCGCTGAAGCAGAAATTGAATACAGTGATGAAACGTCACCCTCAATCTTCGTGAAGTTCAAGCTCGATTCGGTTCCTGGCGTGTTTGAGGCAGCTGGAGTGACAAGTAATGCCTTCGTGCTCATTTGGACAACAACGCCTTGGACACTTCCTGCGAATACGGCTGTCAGTCTTGCTCCTGATGCGGCTTATTGCATGGTGCAAGTAGATGACAGTTTTATGCTCTTGGCCGAAGAACTTCTTGAACAGGTTGCAGAAACTGCTGGCTGGGAGAGCTATAGCATCGTTAAGAATGCTGACGGAGAACCCGTGACACTCAAGGGTCGTGAGCTCTATGGCCTCACGTATACGGCTCCTATTCGTCAGGATCTAAAAGGTAGCGTAATCTATGGTGATCATGTAACGCTTGATACGGGCACAGGTGCTGTTCATACTGCGCCAGGGCACGGACAAGATGACTATATGGTTGCTCTAGAGTTTGATGTGCCGCTTTTGATGCCTGTTGATGACAACGGTAAGTTTACCGACGAGGCTGGACAATTTGCTGGACTTGATACTGATGAGGCGAATCCTCGGATTATCGAATGGCTGCGTGAGCAAGGCACCCTTGTTGCGGAGAAGAATATTACACACAGCTATCCTCACTGTTGGCGTTGCCATAAGCCGGTTATTTTCCGCGCGACCGATCAGTGGTTTGTCTCTATGGAGAAAACGAACCTCCGTGAGAATACCCTGCGCGTCATCGAGCAGGATGTGCAATGGATTCCTGAATGGTCAGTTAATCGTATTGGGTCGATGGTGGCAGATCGTCCTGATTGGTGTATTTCACGTCAGCGCTCATGGGGTGTTCCCATTCCTGTGTTCAAGTGTGCGAAGT
>JAVWLC010000309.1:0-3204 GCA_036638175.1 Raoultibacter sp.
AGCAACAAGGACCAGCACCGAACCCGCGTAGACAGCGGCGGCTGCATTGCCAAGGAAATCAGACACAATCAAGCAGCCCATCAAACAACAGGCAAACGATCCAACACTGAACACGGCAAGCCGTCCGTCGGTTCTTCTGCTGTTCTGGGAAAAAGTCCAACGCAGAACAAAGGTACAGCTTGCCGCAAACAAGATGCCTGCACAGGCAACTATGACGAGAGATTCTACGAGAGTTGACACTCATGCTCCTTTTGCAGAGGCTATCCGCCTGCTCGCTCAATTTTGCATCGTAAACACGTGAGAAAGCATACACCACCGCAAAACGAGAGACCGGGTTAATTCAAAGGTTGGCGAGTATTGCCTGATCAAAGCGTGGGTGATTTTTTTCATCGTTGCAGTTCTTCGATATGAGATGATACGGTGCACTCAGCTTGAGGCCACAGGCAGACCGTTCCGTACGCTGAAAGGAGCACGATCATCATGCACACTAAACGCCGCACACGCGCAGCAATCGGCATTGGCTGCCTGCTTGTTTTATCCCTGTCCATGGGCTGGTTCGCTGGCCACTACATACCTGGAGAACCAAAGGCACCAGGAAGCACAATCCCACCTATCAATTTTGCTCAGCGTATGCTTGAGGGAAGCGGTTATGTCGCCAACGATACCATCGACGTGCAATGTGGCGAAACAGCAAATCTTACAAGCATCACACAGGGAGAATCGTTTCTCTGGGAATCCCGACAACCTATTTCAGCAAGTTATACTGACGAAGAAGGTATTACCCATGAAGTTGATGAGCAGATCTACATCGACTCAATAAAAGCCAGTGGGCTCTGGGAATACACATGCCCTTCCATCGCCACCACACTCAACGATGCCAGAATTGTATCCAGTAGGTCATTTGCCGAATGGTATCCAGAATACGATGGAATGGACAAAATCCTTACCCACTCTTCAGTAGTTTTAGTTACGGCGGCGCTCTGCAACAGATCAGATACCACGCTTGAATACTGGACTGATCTTCCAACCTTTACGCTTTGGGGTGATTCACTTTTATGCCCAGCAAACACCATGGGAGCAGGAATTGAGATGGATGCAGAAGCCTTTTCCCATCTCTTGAGCAGAACAAACGATGCAACCATCGAGACAGATACCCACAGTCAATTCACTATCCAGCCAGGCGAAACGCATGAAATGGTTCTCCCGTTCCTAGTCGAAGACTACATGCTGAGCGATCCCACAACCTTCGACAAACTTGATCTTTCGCAATTCTGCATCCAGACATCTGATTACAAAAATGCTACGATCTACCGTCTTTGGCTCGCTTAACCCATGAACAATCAACCCGTGGCTGCATCAGTCACGGGTTCCGTCTTCGTAGCAGCATAGGTCCTAGAAGAACACTTTCGAAGCATGACTATAGAAATCTTCGCACTTATAACGAAGGAGCACGGTCGGAGCATCTCCCCTGCTCACGAATATTTTTGCAACAGGCTTTTCAAACGTGAGAATCTCGCCATCAACAAACAGTGTGGCTTCGCGTGAATTCTGATTGCCCGTGACATCTATCTCAACCACATCGTTTTTCGCCGTCACAATGGTGCGTGAATGGAGGGTATGGGGAGCAAGGGGCACCACAACAAGTCCCTCAAAACTCGGCGACGCCAATGGTCCTCCTGCTGAGAGCGCGTATGCTGTCGAGCCTGTTGCGGTTGCAACCACCAGCCCATCACCGCGCATGTCAGCTACAGGGGCACCAGAAATCCCGAACGAAAAATCAATAATGCGGCCCATTGCCCCGCGCGTGAGTGCAAGCTCGTTCAGGGCGAAGAATTTCCGCTGCTCACCTGCTTCATTCTGAACATCATCCACATCATCGTTTCCGAAGGGCAGAGTATCGAGATCATCGCCTTCACATAATACGTCGATGCGCAAGTTAGTGCGATACTCACTGACCGTATCACCTGAGAGCGCAGCGGCAACAATAGCTACGACGCCCTCGTCGCTCGCATTTGCGAGAAAGCCCAGTCTCCCAAAATTGATGCCCAGGATAGGAACTCCCGACGTGCCAATCAAGCGTGCCGTACGAAGGATGGTTCCATCTCCCCCCAGCACAACTACGAGATCCCAAGTGTCTGCTGAAATCGTGCCAATGTCTGCCGTATCGCCATCAAAGCTGAGCTCCGACGAATCAAGTAACGCATAATCAATTGACTGCGTCCCGAGATAAGCCGCAAGAAGAAGCGACGCATCGACCGCTTTCGCGTTGGAGTTATTGCGAACTATCAGGATATGCATGAAGCGCCTCTTTCGCTGTTTGCTATGATGTAGCAATATACAATCTAGTAAGTGATTTCTTGCTCGTAAACTATTATAACTAAAACCAAGAAGGCCCATTCGATGCCGGACAAGCTCTCACGAGCCAAACATACCCGCGAAGCGGTCGAGAAGCGATTGTGTGAGCTTCCCGAATCAACTGGACCCCTTCGGTCTTCTGACTCGATCGATCGCATCCAAGGCAAACATGCACGCCTTGATGTAGTCAGCATACAGCCTCTTGAACCAGAAATCATTGATGCGTCAGATGATATGCTTGGGCGCACGTCCGAACCCGAGAGTACAGCTGGTGAGCTTGTAGCTCCCGCTGAAAGTACTGCTGGAAAGTTAGTTAGTTCATCGGCAGCACTCATTAGCATCTGCGTTATTATCTCTCGCATCACAGGCTTTGTTCGCACGTGGGCTATGGCATTCGCTCTTGGGTCAACACTCCTTTCAAGTTCGTACCAAGTTGCAAACAACCTTCCTAACCAGCTATATGAGCTTGTCATGGGCGGAATGCTTGTCACTGCATTTCTGCCAGTTTATCTTTCAGTCAAGAAGAAACTCGGAAACGATGCCAGCAACGCTTATGCTTCAAACCTGCTGTCAATCGTTGTTATTTTCCTTGGCGTTGTTTCGCTTATTTGCATGAGCTTCCCAGCTCAGGCCATCTTTACGCAGAGCTTTATGAGCGATCAAAGCGAAATGTCCACATCGATATTTTTCTTCCAGTTCTTCGCTATCCAAATTGTCTTCTATGGCATAAGTGCAATTGTTTCGGGCCTCTTGAACGCCAACCGTGATTATCTTTGGTCATCCATTGCGCCTGTTGCGAACAACATCATTGTTATCTCGACGTTCTTGGCCTACGCGATGATTGCTCCC
>JAVWLC010000310.1:0-3203 GCA_036638175.1 Raoultibacter sp.
CAACGCAGCACCAAAGGCAATCTTCATATGTGGCGAAAATCCCTGGGAGATAGCGTAAGGAAGCCCCGCGCGGCGAACAGCGCGCTCAAGGGCTCGAGCAACTTCAAGATGCGAGAGCATTGCACAACGCCCGCTCTTGCGAAAATACGCCCTCAAGCGAAAATTCACGTGATCAACCATGCCGCACCTCCTGCGTTACAATATCAGCATCAAGCGCTTGGCATGCGCCACATGCCGTACAGGCCTCAAACGAGCAATCAGGCGTGATCGTACCTTCATCTGCGCGCTTACGCTCAAGGCGAAGGAACGCCTCGCTTACACCAGTCGATATATGGCTCCAGGGCATGGTCCTCTGTAAGTCATATGTTTGATGAGCGATCGATTCAGGGTCAAGACCAAGTTCTTCAGAAGCTTGGCTCCATGCTTCGCGATTAAAACATTCAGACCAAGCATCAAACCGCGCGCCCCGTTCCCAAGCTCGCTCAACCCAGGCAGCGCATTCACGTCCCCCACGGCTCATAACTGCTTCGATGAAACTTGTTGACGGATCATGCCAATGTACGTCAACCGCACGGTATTTCACCGATGAGCGCAACAAATTAACGCGGCGCATAGCCTCTTCGGGAACAATCTGCCCATCCCACTGAAACGGCGTCTGAGACTTAGGCACAAACAAAGCGCACGAAACACTCATGCGCACGTTACCGCGCTGCTCAGGCGGCACTGCTGCCTTCGCTCGGTCGTATGCTCGCTGTGCAAGGCTTGCTATGCCCTTGATATCCTCATCGGTCTCCGTGGGAAGTCCGATCATGAAATAAAGCTTACAACGCCTCCATCCAGCCGCAAACGCTGCGTCTAGCGCACCAAAGAGATCGTCTTCGCTGACGTTTTTGTTAATTACATCGCGCAAGCGCTGAGTGCCGGCTTCGGGAGCAAATGTGAGTCCGCCTTTTTTCTGCCCAGCAACAAGACCTGCCATATCAACACCAAAAGCATCAAGTCTTTGTGAGGGAATAGAAACCTGAATGCCTTTATCCTCACAGGCACGATTCAGACGCGTTAGGATCTCAGCTATTTGGGAGTGGTCGGTTGAGGACAACGACGTAAGGCTCACCTCATCGTAGCCAGTAGCATCAAGGCCCTCTATCACCGACTCAACAATGTTGTCGGCTGATCGCTCTCGCACGGGACGATACATCATGCCCGCCTGGCAGAATCGGCATCCGCGCGTACACCCGCGTAGGATTTCAACATTGAGTCTATCGTGAACCGCTTCAGCAAAGGGAACAACGCAAGGCTCCCAACCGGGACTTTCGGCAAAACCTTCAAATAGGCGCTTTGTAAACTGCAAAGGCAGTTCTGCCTCTTTCGGTATGATCCACGTGTGATTTGCCTGCGCATCTTCTTCGCATGCCCAATCGTAGAGCGAAGGAACGTAGCACCCGTCAAGCTTCACAAGCTCACGCAGGATTTCTTGGCGCGATGCGCCTGCTTCCTTTAGCGAGCGATGCAAGCTCAACATCTCAGGAACCGATTCTTCCCCCTCGCCGATTGAAAACGCGTCAAAAAAAGGTGCATAGGGCTCAGGGTTAAACGCACAAGGCCCGCCCGCAAACACAAACGGATCGTGTTCGCCACGGTCTTCTGCATGCAGCGGAATACCCGACAGACTGAGCGTCTCAAGAACATTAGTTGCCGCCAGCTCATGAGGAAGCGTAATACCAACGGCATCAAACTCAGCAAGCGGCGCGCAGCTCTCGAGCGAAAACAGCGGCAGCTCATGCTCGCGCATGATGTCGCAAAACTCTGGTGCCGGGAGAAAAGCACGCTCAGCAGCCATTCCTTCGACTTCGTTTACCACGTTGCACAAAATGCGAATCGCCTGATTGGCTTGGCCTAGCTCATAGGTATCGGGATACACCATACAAAATCGATACGGCGCCTCAGGTTTATAGGTACAACCCCACTCGTGATTGATATAGCGAGCAGGACGCTCAGCATCGCCGAGCAGCGCCGTGAGACGCGGCCAAAGATCAGTCATGCTTATTTGTCCTTTTTGAAGCGCTCGGTAACCGAATCAGCAAACTTACCAGCGACATCCGTTGCTGCCTTTGCAGCTGATTTCGGCACAACACCTGCGGCAGTGGCCGCATCAACAGCGGAAAACGCAACCGACGATGCAGTAGGAACAACGCGACTCGCAGCAGAACTTGCTGCTTTGCCAACTTTCGAAGCAGCCGCTTTTGCGGCAGCGCCAACGCTCGGTTGCTTGCGTGCGTTTTCGGCAGCTTGTATTGCCTTATCGCGAGCACGACCTACAACTTCAGCAAGATGCTCGATCTTGCCATCGCCTTCGAAGTACTCGACAGCTGCACGGCCCATAGCGATGGTGCCCGTATAGCCAATGGCAGCCTTAATTGCCCATCCAAGCGCAGGAACAAACGCAACAACTTGTCGCGCAGCCGCCCTCAAAGCAAACGCACCACCAACAACAGCTGCAAGTTCTTTAACGCGCTCAACGCCCATTGGCTGACCATAGGCAGCCGCAATCTGCAAAAGCATTTTTGCCTGATTGAGCGTCATGATAGGCATATCGGCACCAGGAATAAAAACGACAAGACCTATGCCTGCATTTTGAACTGCTGTCGCATGCACCGCTTCCAAAGAAAGGGGCTTGCGAACAAAGCGAAACGCAAGCGCAAAAGCAAGTCTTTTGTCGCGATTTGTTTCTATAACCCACTCCCCCATGCGCTTGTTAAGTGACTCAATGCCGTCAATAGTCAGCGGATACGGCTCGCCGGGAGTACCTGTTTTTTCAGGCAACGAAAGAACATCGCCCAAATCGGGGAAGACAAGATCGTCCTTAAGCATCGGATAACCACTTGCTTTTGCAATCTCAGTGACAAGCTCAGGGAGAGAAGTCACAACCATAACAGGAACACCTGCAGCGCGAATATCGGCGGCATAGCGTCCGACATGCTCATCGAGGCCCGCAACAATGATTGCCATGTCTGCCTCACGTGCCGCAACAACGGGAAAACTCGGGAAATACATCATGCTCACACGGGCATGAGGGCTCGCACTGGCAAAAGCCTGGCGCACATGCGCCTGCACATCACCTGGAGCAGTTTCATCAATATAGATACTGACCGATATCGGCGTTGTGCGCGCAGTATCAACATTGGTCGCTTCATCGAGTACTG
>JAVWLC010000311.1:0-3200 GCA_036638175.1 Raoultibacter sp.
AACCACTACATAGCCGTGATTTCCATCCACCAGCGGCCCTTTTTTCGTCCCGCGATTCGGCGTAACCCGCTTCCGTAGCCGTGCCTGCAACTCGCGTGATCTTTCACCCCCGCCTGAGCGACCCACGGCTCGTATCCTCACAACAAAGAAAGCCGCCCATTACAGGCGGCTTTCCACAACAAACTATGCAGCTCTTAGATTCCCAAGACACCAACAATGAACGGTACCCAGAGTGTCATCAGCACGATAAGCGCGATGGCAGGAACAATACCGGTCTTGAACATGTCGCCAAAGGTGTAGTAACCCTCACCATAGGTCAACATAACTGTTGGGTTTACGGGCATGAGGTAGTTACCTGCAACCACAATCGCAAGCGCGATGGTGGGGGCGGCAGGAGATACCCCAAAGTTTGCGCACAGCGTGTACATGATGGGCAAAAACACGCCAAGGATGGCAACGCCGATAGGACACACGGTGTGAAGCAGGTAAACAAGCGCAAGCATGATACCGAAGGATGCCAAGAAGCCAAGCTCCAGCATACCGCTGCCCATGATAAGGCCAGCCAAGAAGGTGGCACCACCAGTTGCTTGCACAACGCCACCCAAGGTCATGATGGCACCAGCCATCAAAACAATGCCCCAAGGAACAGCGGATTGGAACTCTTTCCAGGTAAGCAAATCCATACCAGGCAAGAACATGATGGTCAAACCAATCAAAGCAACAGCGGTTACGTTGAAGATGGGAACCCAGTTGCCCAAGATCCACAGTACTACCAGGCCAACGATGACAAGAAGTACTTTGATCTCAAACGGCTCAACTTTGGTAGCAGCAGCTGCTTCATCACGGATACCCTGCAAGCAGTTATCGGTAATAGGTTCTGGCTTGATGAACTGAGTCAAGAAGAACCAGCTGATGGGTGTCATGATGAGAACGATAGGAAGACCAACAATGGTCCAGTCAAAGAAGCTGATAGAAGCGCCGGTTGCTTGCTGCAAGATGTTCATGGCAACAACGTTAAATGAGCTGCCTGCAGGAGTAGCAATACCACCAGTTACAGCAGCAATTGGAATACCAATCATCAAACAGCGACCAAGGTTAGACTGCAGTGGTTTTGCCTCTGCTGCCTTCAAGATTGTGAGCGCGAAGCCCAAGAACAAAACGCATGTTGGTACGTCGGACATGACGGTCGAGACGAGTGTGGTTGCAATCATGAAGCCTAAGACGAGTTTGCGTGAGTTAGGACCTGTCCATTTTAAGAGCTTCGAGATCAAGCGCACGCCCCACTTCGTCTTGAGCATGATGACCGGCATAGCAAACACCGCAATAATGAAAAAGATTGCTGGGCTTGCAAAGCCTGCAAACGCTGGCCCAAAGCCTTCTACGACACCAAGAATTGGCAGCAGAATAACCATGAGCAATGCAGTGACTCCCAAAGGAAGTGCTGCGGTAACCCAAAGACACACGAGTGCGAGTAGAATTCCAAGCGCGGTAATACCCTGATGTGAAAGCGATTCGCTTCCTGGCATCAGGAACGCGCCTACAATGCAGATTGCCGCAAGTGCGATGCCGATGAGTCGTTTGGACATTGGAACGTTGGTGTTTTCCATTTATCTTACCCCCTTGCAAAGTATTACATGACAGATAAAGCAATACCTCGTTATTGTTTTATCACACCCCCTTGTCTCGACATGAGGAAGCTCGGTTTACTACTTACCCTTTATTCTTATTAGGGAACTTCACGAGAAGGCCGCACAGTGCGCAGACAACCATGATTGCGGCTGCAATAAAGAATGCGTAGGTACACTGTCCTGTTGCGTCAAATATGGCTCCACTCAAAATCGGGAGAGATGATGCAACGATGGTCGTGATAAAAATGCCTGTACCAAGATTCTTCGAAAAGGAGCCAGCTCCAAAATAATTAGCCATGGCAGTTGGGAAGGTTGCGCTTACAGCGCCAAAGCCAAACCCAATGCAGAAATAGAAGACATATACCATGAAGGCGTTGGTCGCAAAGCTTGCAGCAAGAATTCCAACAGCAAGCAAAATTGCTGAAATGCTGATGAGCCGAACAGGTTCAATATGGTCAGATACGGACCCCATAAGTATCTTACCCACCAATCCAGCACCACCCATAAGTGCCACGCCACCTACAATCAAATCGCGATCAAAACCAAGCGTAGTGAAGTGAATGACGCCTTGTGACGATGCGAGACTGTAGGCTGCAAATCCTCCCGTAGCGGCCAGAGAAATCAACCAGAATGTGCGGGTGCGAATAGCCTTGCTAAACGGAACGGAGTCAACGTTTTTGTAGACCTTGAAGTCTTTCTGCTCAGCTACAAGATCAGCGGTGCTTGCTGCTCCATCGGGGAATTGCCCGATATCAGATGGCTTATTTTTCACTAAAAATATGGCGATCGGGATAATGAAAATACTCAATCCCGCATAGAGATACCAACCGCTTTGCCATTGTCCGCCAGTTGCAGTGATAACGGCATCAACAAGGGGAGGAGCAATAAGCGCCGCACTTGCTCCAATGATCATCATTGCGGTCATTGCTGTGCCTCGGCGAGCGATAAACCATTCGCCAATCGTACTCTGTACGGCTAGTTGACCTGCCATCATAGTGCCAATGCTGACGGTGACTCCAAAGAAAATGAAGTACATGATGGGTGACTTTACGAAAAAGATGAGCGTTATGGACGATATAAACATGATGATCGCGCCGACCACCATGGAGAATCGAACCCCTTTACGCGCCACAAGACCGCCAACAAGTGGTGCAGAAATACCCTGGAACAAAATGAAAAGCGAGAATCCTATACCGAGCAGCGTTCCGTTAAGCCCCATTGATGGATCTTGGAGCATGATCGGGTTGATGATGTTTGCTGCGGGGAGAATGAATCCCGACGAGCAGAAGTACACGAGACCGAGTATGAGAATGAGTTTGCGCCCATAGAAAGGCTTACTTGAAGCCTTGCTTTCGGAAAGCGGTGCTTCTGATATTGCTTGATTTTCCATCTAAGTTCCTTATCACGTTCGGGCGTTTGCATCAGGTGTGCTCATGTAGTTGCTTGGGTCCTGCGCCCGATCAAACAGGCGCAGGACCAGTCGGGGCACTTACGCGTTCGCAAACACTTCAATCACACCAACATTCTTATCCTCTTCAACCGTTGAGGTTTCGATCATGCGGTTCAAGTAGC
>JAVWLC010000312.1:0-3200 GCA_036638175.1 Raoultibacter sp.
TCCTGCCTGGGATCTGTTTGTTTGCATGGATGATGCCAATGCAACGAACACGATGCGAATGTTTGGAAGCGATCCCGAAGCAAAGATTCACAAGCTTCTTGAATACGCGAGCAGCGATCGAGATATAGCCGATCCCTGGTATACGGGAGACTTTGCGGAAACCTATGATGATGTCGTAGCGGGCTGTACGGGGCTGTATCACTTCCTGCGGTCATGCTAGCGGCACCAAAGCACCTAACGTCTTTTGGCTTGGAGCGTCTTTTCGATATGTCTTTCGGGTACAACCCAAAGAATCAGCATTAAAGCATTCAAAATATAAATCAATTCAGGAACTATGAGTATGCCGAGCAAAAGCGCAATCACGTTTATGGCAACTGAAATTCCCGTTTTGTAGTGTCTACCGAGGAAAACAGAAACGTTTTCGTTATCATCGGTTGCCTTTCGCAGACTATAGGCAATGCTGAAAAACATAAGGTCAGCCACCAGAATTGCAATACCGAAAGAAAGCTGCGGGGCAAGATCAGTGAAGTAATCGCCCATCCATGATGCAAGAAACGGAAAAATTGAGATGGACAACAGAAACAGGTTATTGGCCCAAAGCACCTTACCGTTTACTGCGTGAGCTGCCTGAAATAAATGGTGATGGTTGTTCCAGTAAATTGCGAGCATTAAAAAACTAACGACATAAATAATGAGTCGATGACTTTCGGAAAAGAGTGCCGCAAACGTACCTTCAGCGGGTTCATGCAATCCAAGGACGAGGATGGTCATGATGATAGCGATAACCGCATCGGTAAAAGCCTCAAGTCTCGATTTAGGCATGCTCAATCGGTCCTTTCCTTGGTGGCAATGTAACACGCAGGGCGGCTTCTGGAAATCAGAGGCCGCCCTATCGCAATAGTTTGTAGCATGTTATTGATCTTGCGATCAATAACGGAAGTATGCCGCAACGCCAGTTTCGCCTGGCATCTTGTCGGGATCAACTACAAAAACCGCACCGCCTTGCAATAAGGTCGCCTGAGCGAAGTCATCAGTGACATCGTCGGTATCTGCGTCCGATACACGAGCCAAAGCAATGGCACCTGTTACCCCATCAAACGAGCCAGGCAGTGTCACGCCTTCTTCAATGAGCAGCGTTTCGACCTTGCGTTCAACCAGTGCGTTTCCGATTGTTCTTATGTCGGTCGTAGCACGCTCGGCTGCCTGTTCGTTTCCAAAGTTAGCTGCGAGATGATCGATGCGAGCATCCTGAGCAGCCCCGATGATCTTAAGTGCACCATCTTTAAGATCCTGTTCACTCATGGATTCAACCGGCTTTTCGAGACCTTCATCAAGTAAGTTAGAAAGCGTGCTTAAGTCTCTAAACTCGGATTGATGCTGAGTGAGTGTTGCGAGAATCACTGGAATGTTTTCGTGAGGCTCAACAAGCGTTGCAACTTCTTTATCCACATGCCTGAAAAATTTCTCGCGATCTTTTTCATCTTCCTCGCTCTTTGTCCTGTGGCCATGGTATCCCGATTCCTGACCACCAAATGAGCCTGCGTTGAGGCTCGAATCGTTATCGAAATCGTCATAGATCATGGTGAATTCGTTCTTATAACCCTGGGGTAGGGGGACTTTGTCGAGGTCGATGACATCACCACGATAAAGATCGTAGCGCTCTTTTGAAAGAGAAAGAAGATAGTAGCAAGAGCCAAATTGCAGACCCTTAATCAGTGGCTTAATGTGGAAGCTCTTTGCTACTATCGTTCTTGGTTCTACGGGATAGGAGAGCTTGATTCCGAAAACTTTCCCCTGGCAGGCGAGGAGAGCCAAGCCGTCTTTCGCGTGACGCCAGAGAGTTTCGTCCGGATCGTCAATCAGGTTCGTCAGCTCGTCAATAATGCTTTGATACTCACGTTTTTCGTAGTTCTTGGCAAGCGACTCTTCAGCTTCTTTGATGAGATTCTTTAGGACAAGTTTATCGAGTTTTATATCTTGCGTAATGCGGTGAGTTGGCAAATACATTGAAATAAAGGGTCCGTTGCCCCTAAAGAGTTGTTCGAGTTCTACTTCTGCTGATGTTTCGTACAGAGAAAGCATGGCTTACCTCCTGTTGAAGACGATTTACTTCTTGCGACAACCTTAGCAGGCAGCGTGCGGGGTGTCGTGAAAGCGCACCGAAGCATTACGCAGCTGTTGCCCGCACGTTTGTTGTTAACAAGAATGTATTTCGCTCTATAAGCAGACTTCTTTGAGAGCATCACCGAGTATAAGCCCAAGTGAAGGCTTAAACAATCTGGGTTAGAGTTACTCTAACCCATCTTCTAGACTGTGTTACGAGTGCGATTCTAGGTAAGCTTGAGCTCGCTGCTCCGCATTTGCTCGTAGATCGTAATAGTAAAATCCATAATCCTGGCCATGATAAACTCCGCGAGGGAACAAACCTGTAGCCGAGATGTAGTCATCAGGATTTACCGAGGAGCAAATAACGGTTCCTCGCTCAAGGTCAACGGAGGCATCCGCAATTGGCCCAAGGTCTACTCCGTTCATTCGAGCTCCTTTGCTGAGACTGGCAGATGCAGTTTCTGTCGATCTCGTCCACGTGAGGGGATTTATGGCAAGTGCACCATCGATGACAACAGGGTTTTTTCCTTCCACTGTTGGCGCTTCGGTGTTGTAGGAAACGATCACGCCAGTATCGTCGGCTTTTTCAGCGAATGAAAGGTGCTTGTTTTCGGACAAAAACGAATCAGTAATTGAATAGCCAATTGCGTAGGCTGCAACCATGCGGTCTTGCAGCTCAGGATGCATCTGTAAGTATTCTGAAAGCACAAATAAAAGCATATTGGACCCCTGAGAGTGTCCTGCCAAAATAAACGGTCTACCCTCATTTAGATATTCAAAATAGTAATCAAGTGCCGCATATATATCCTGTTTCGGGGTGCCGTTTAGGAGTTTTGTTTGCTGCTCAATAGGCAAACCAAGTACGAAAGATGCATCGCCCTGTCGATAGTAGGGAGCAAACACATTGCCTGCTGTCTCAAAAGCAGTTGCCTGCATAGCGAATGCCTGCTCACCTCCTTCAAGAAGCGTTTTATTGTCAATAGCACAAAGATTCGATTCACCTGCATCAATTTTGTGCCAAGCGGTAGGATAGAGGTAAACCACATCAACAGGAAGAGGTGTTTCGGAGGGGCGCGCAATCCACCGTGCGGAAT
>JAVWLC010000313.1:0-3199 GCA_036638175.1 Raoultibacter sp.
GGAACCAACCCCTCCGTCTACTACCTCGTCTAAGCAGAAAAGGAGAATATCATGTCTGAAAACACTCAGGCGACATCGTCGCCATCAGCTCCTGCTGCCAAATTCGGGCGCAAGGGACTCAATATCGGCATCATTGTTGCTGCAATCGTAACTGTTGCAGGGCTTGTACTGTGGGCAATCCAGCTCTCAGGTGGTCTTGTGCAAACAGGAATGCGCAACTTTGATTCGTGGGGTCTCTACATTACTTGTTTCATGTTTCTTGTTGGTCTGTCTGCCGGCGGCTTGATCATCTCATCGGTTCCTCGAGCCTTAGGACTTAAGGGCTTTGGGGGTATCTCGAAGGTAGCGGTCTGGACTTCGATTTGTTGTACGATCTTAGCTATTGGGTTTGTAGTCATCGACCTTGGACAACCACTTCGTTTGTGGGAGCTATTTGCCTACTCAAACTTGGGAAGTCCGCTCATGTGGGACATCGCCGTTATCTCAATCTATCTTATCTTGTCGATTGTGTATCTGTGGGCAACGCTGCGCGCTGAGGCAGGTAAGGTATCTGAGGTTGCCTTGCGCATCATAAGCGTGATCGCACTGGTGACAGCCATTCTTGTACACAGCGTCACGGCTTGGATCTTCGGATTGCAGCAGGCTCATGAGTTCTGGCACACCGCTCTGTTGGCTCCTTGGTTTGTGTCCTCGGCACTTGTATGTGGTACAGCTTTGGTGCTTATCGTTGTTATCGCACTGCGCCGCGCAGGGTATATGGAGCTTGCTCAAGAAAACGTTGTGAAGATGACGAAGATGTTGGGTGCATTTATCGTTGTTGATCTGTACTTCTTCGGATGCGACTTGCTGACCTCAGCGTTTCCTGGCAGCTCAGGTGCCGAAGTGGTCGCCATGCTCACGTCAGGTCCTCTTGCTCCGTTTTTCTGGGTTGAGATCATAGGGTGTGCTCTTGCGGCAATCGTGTGCTTTGTGCCTAAGCTGCGCACCAACCCGCTTGTGGTGGTAGCAAGTCTTCTTGCTATCGTTGGTATCTTCTGTAAGCGCGTACAGCTGCTCGTAGGTGGCTTCCAGATTCCCAACCTTGATTATGCCGGTCCCATAACTCCTTATTCGGTAACCGATTGGACAGCTGGTATGTCAGGGGCTTATCAGAACATGGTCTATTGGCCTACTCCCATTGAGTTTGGTATCGTCATTGGCGTGTTTGCACTGGGCGTTCTCATCATGCTTTTGGGTCTGAAGTTCTTGCCCTTAAAGCCAACCGAGCATTCTCACTAAACCTTTTCATTGGAAGGGTATGAAGCATGCGTGCTTTGTGCCCTTCCTGATAACAATGGGATACCGCCATGATACGAAAGACTCTCATAACCCTTGCAGCATTCATCTTAGTTGGAGCATGCGTGTTTGCAGCAGGTGTGGCAGCTGACTCAACGGTTGGATTGCCGCAAGCCATTGCAGAGGATTCTCCTTGTCCAGCAACAGGGTGCGCCAACGCTCAGTGCCACGGGTTTGATGCGATACCTGATCCTGATGGCATCACCGAGATGAGCTGTCCTGAAGCAACGTGTGCAAGTACTGAATGCCACGCTTGGGATACGCTTACAACTCGCTACTATCAACCCTCTGATGCAAGTCTTAACCTTTGGATCCTTGCTCCTGTTGCACTCATCATTGGTCTTGTGATGCTTGTTAAGAAGATGTAGGAGGCATGTGATGGATGCAAAGAAGAACCTCATCATTGATATCGTTGCTCTTCTTATATACCTCGTTGTAGCAAACCCTGCCTTTACAGGCATTGGCGTTCACGAATGGATTGGACTTGGGCTTTTTGTTGTGCTTCTTGTTCACTGCATTGCCCATGCTGACTGGGTCGAAGAGGCGCTTCGTTCAGGTTTTACAAAACCCTCGTGGACACAAACCGGTAATCTCGTCCTTGATATACTTGCCCTTATTGCATTTTTAGTGGTCACGGTATCAGGGATCATGATCTCAGGAGCTGTACTGCCTGCACTGGGACTTTATGCAGAAGGCTACTACTTCTGGGATCCCCTTCATGCAATCTCAGCCAAGATACTGCTTGCCCTGCTTCTCGTACACGTTGTTGTACATTGGAAGTGGTTCGCGTTGTTTATAAAGAAAGGGAAAAGCAATGGACACACCGAATGAATCAATCCGTGATACTGCTTTTTGGCAAACCCGTGCAACCACCTATGAACTCCTTGCTTTTTCGTTTCGTTATCCTGATGCCGATTTAGTACAAGTGCTCACATCGGGTGAATGGACTGAAGCGGTTTGTGAGGTAGCTCAAGTGTGCACTCTTGAGCTACCTGTTGGTTGGCAAGATGAGCTGTCTTGCTATGAACAAGCAAACCCAGAACAGCTCATTCATACCCTGCGCACAGAAGCTACTCGTTTGTTTGTGGGAACACCAAGCCCTGCTGTAAGCCCCTTTGAGGGTGTGCAGCGTGCGCAAACAGATGGAGTACAGGCGCTTCTTTTTGTGAACCCACACTCAATGGAAGTTGAGCGCTTCATAAAAGATTGCGGCCTTGGTCGACCTGAGCACACCAATGAACCGCTCGATCACGTAGCAACCGAGCTAGAGTTCTTGCAGTGGCTTTGTATGCTTGAAGCAGGTATCTCACAAGCACCTGTTGGCATTGAGTCTCCCGAAGAAGGTTGGTCTGGTATACATGATCGCTTCTTAGAAGAGCATGCTCGTGTGTGGATGCCATCGTTTGCTGAGCAGGTGAGCAAGGAGACTCGTGAGGTGTTTTATGGGGTGGCGGCGGGGTTGCTGGGTGCAGTTATCGTTCGCTGAACAGTTACCGTTTCCAAAATACAACAACAATATCTACGCGCGTCTGCGGACTTTTTTACAAAACCCGCTCCCTCAGTTGTGGGTTTTGCCACATAAACCATAGCTAATCGCTCATTCTCGTGAGATTCCCCACCTTATGCCTTCATACTGGGTCAAAGCTTCGCACGAAATTCTTTCTTCCTCGCATTAATCCACATGCAGATAAAAGCGGCTCATGTTAAGCTGCCAGCACGTCGCCGCGGCGCGTGAACCCTATGTATGTTCTGGAGACACATTGAACACAACTTTCCAAGACCTCGGTCTTTCCGAGGCGACCCTGTCTGCTGTCAAGCGACTGGGTTTCACTACCCCTACCCCCGTTCAGGAACAGGCAATTCC
>JAVWLC010000314.1:0-249 GCA_036638175.1 Raoultibacter sp.
AGGTAACCGTTGCGGGTGATCCCCTTGATTTTACCTACCTAGAATACGCTTTGTTGGCTTTCTTGGTTACCCATCCTGGCCGCACCTATTCCCGCGATGCCCTACTGCGACGTGTTTGGGGTTTTGATTACTATGGTGGCTCTCGCACGGTTGACGTTCACGTGCGCCGCGTCCGCGCTAAACTTGGTCCCGATTTGGCTCAGCATCTAGAAACCATTCGCAGTGTCGGTTATCTCTGGAATACGTAGC
>JAVWLC010000314.1:259-3194 GCA_036638175.1 Raoultibacter sp.
ACGGATGCCACCGTAGACAAGGGGTTCGGTTTTCTAACCGCGAGATTCGTGGGATTGTTAGGGTGGTTGACGAACGGGTTTATTCGATGTTTCCCGCTAAAGACCTCCGAGGGCTGAGAGAGTCATGCACTATACTAGGATCTAGAAATCGAAGTTCGACGAAGGATAGATCCATGCCGAAGAAGATCGCCGTCATCGACGGCAACTCGCTCATGCACCGCGCCTTCCATGCTGTGCCCCAGACCATGAATGCGCCCGATGGGCGGCCAACCAACGCGGTGTTCGGCTTTCTTGCTATGTTGCTAAAATTTATAGACATGGCCTCGCCCGATGCTCTTATCTGTGCGTTTGATGCAGGGCGCCCGGCATTCCGCATGAAGGCGTTGGAGCAATATAAGGCACAGCGACCCCCTATGGATGAAGATCTTAAAGTGCAGTTCCCTCTTATCGAAGAGCTTCTTGCGGCTATGGACGTGCCGGTTGTGCGCATCAAAGGTTGGGAGGGCGATGATATTCTGGGCACTATTGCGGCACGCGATGAGGCGTTGGGCTATGAGACGTTGCTGGTGACAGGCGATAAGGACGCCTATCAACTAGCAAGCACCCTGACACGTATCGTTACCACGAAGAAGGGTATTACCGATGTGGCCATCTATGGTCCTGCTGAGGTGATGGAGCGCTATGGTATTGAGCCTCATCAGGTTCCTGATTATCTAGGCCTTAAGGGTGATTCATCCGACAATATTCCCGGCGTACCAGGCATTGGTGAGAAGACCGCTACAAAGCTGCTGCAGACCTATGGCAGTCTAGAGGGTCTCTATGATCATGTCGACGACCTTAAAGGTAAGCAAAAAGAAAATGTCGTCGGAAACAAGGAGGCCGCCTTCGCAAGTCGCGAGGTGGCTACCATCGTGCGCGACCTTGATTTCCCGCTCGACCTCGAATCGTTCAATTTTCCATCGTTTGACCCCGATGTGGTGACTGAGGCATTTAAAAAGTTACAGCTCAATTCGCATTTAAGCCGTGTTCTCAAGTTGGTGGGACGTGAGCTCGAAAAGAAGGCTGCGCCGCTTGTTTGGGAGCCGATACTGACGGGCGCTGAGGCTGACGTTCTTGTCGATGCGGCTATAGAGCGGGGTGAAACGCTGGGTGTGTCGTTTGTTGAGCCTGAGCAGATATCGCTGTTCAATGCTGATCTTACGTGCGCTATCGGTACTTCTCAGGGTACTGCTTTGTATGAAGACGACAGAGGCCTTGCGGCCTTTGCGCGCGTGGTGAGCACAGGTTCGTTTGCAGCCCTCGATGTCAAGCATGCCATCCATCGCGTCTATCCGGCCGACACTGCTGCGGCGGCTTTGATTCAAGATGACGAACTTATGGATATGCGCGCTTTTGATCTGGGCCTTGCGGGCTATGTACTGAACTCATCGGTGACGGAATATTCCTTCGATGCGTTGTTGGACGCTTATTGCGGTGGCGTGTTGCCAGAAGCAAAAACGGAAGCCGATAGAGCGGTGATGCAGGCCGCCGCAGCACGGGCGCTGGTTGTACCCCTTACCGATGCTCTTACGCGTGACGGTAGTAACGGTGCTTATTTCGATATTGACCTGCCACTGGTGGGCGTGTTAGCCATTATGGAGCGCACGGGTGCTGCCATTGATGCCGAGCGTTTGGCGCAGCTAGGTGTTGCTACCCAGGCCGAGCTGGAGGAGCTGTCCGAGCGTGTTTACGAAGTGGCGGGAGAGACGTTCAATCTTGACTCACCTCTGCAGCTTTCACGTATTCTCTTTGAAGTGTTGGGATTGAAGCCGCTGAAAAAAACCCAGCGCGGTTACTCTACCGATGCTGCCGTGCTCAAGGAATTGTCGGCTTACCACGAGCTTCCAGCTCTCGTGCTGCGCTACCGCGAGCTTGCAAAGATTAAGAGCACCTATATCGATGCGCTACCGCGGATGCGGGCGGATGATGGGCGGGTTCATACGACCTTTAACGAAACAGTTACGACAACCGGACGCCTTTCATCGTCAGATCCGAACCTGCAGAATATTCCCGTACGCACTGATTTCGGTCGACAGATTAGGGAATGTTTTGTTCCGCTTGCTCCGGGAGAGCTGTTCTTATCGGCTGACTATTCTCAAATCGAGTTGCGCCTTCTTGCGCACCTGTCTGGCGACGAACACCTGGTTGCGGCATTTTGCTCAGGAGCCGATTTTCATGCGAGTACGGCTGCTCGTGTGTTTGACGTACCGGTGGAGGAGGTTGTGCCCGAGCTGCGCAGTCGTGCGAAAGCTGTGAACTTCGGTATCGTGTATGGTCAGCAGGCGTTCGGCTTAGCGCAAAGTCTTGGTATCCCGTTTTCTGAGGCAAAGGAAATGATTGAGCGCTATTTTGAGGCATATCCGGGCGTGCGTGTGTATCTGGATGAAACCATCGAGCTAGCCAAGGACAAAGGCTTTGCGGAAACGATGTTTGGCCGCAAGCGTCATATCCCTGAACTCAAGAGTAGTAACGGAACACAGCGAGGGTTCGGTGAGCGCACGGCCATGAACCATCCCATGCAGGGGAGTGCTGCCGATATTATCAAGCTGGCTATGACTGAGGTGCAGGACCGCTTGAGGAAAGAAGGCTTCCGTGCGAAACTTCTTCTCCAGGTGCACGACGAGCTGGACTTCAGCGTGCCTGCTAACGAGGTTGAAGCGCTGTCTGCACTGGTGACGGACGTTATGGAGCACGTCGTTGAACTGCGTGTACCTTTGGAGGTAGGGGTGTCGTGTGGTGCGAACTGGGCCGAGGCGCATTAGCGCTTTGTTAACCACAACTTTGTTGGATCGGTGAGGTTAGAAAAAATTAATACCACGCCACCGTGTGTAGCTAATATTATCTGATATTATATGAATGTTGTGCTATGTGGAGGCACGGCGTAGGAAGAGTGCGA
>JAVWLC010000315.1:0-3191 GCA_036638175.1 Raoultibacter sp.
ATCGTGATCTCCTTCAAAGTTCTGCCTCAAGGCATTGAACCTGAAGTCGGGTCCGCATGCAAGTCTGCCATCAGGTCATCAACGCTGGCGAAACGCTTGCCTTTCCCAGCCTCAAGTTCGGCAATGGCCTTGCGCGTGGTGGCGTTAGGGGCTTTCACATCGAAGGGCATCCGGCGCTCATCAGCAATGCGCAGCATCAGCAAGCGGATGGCGTCAGAGATGGACAACCCCATTGCTTCGAGCGCATCAGCGGCACGCTCCTTGGTGCTGGTGTCGATGCGAGCGCGGACATAGGTATCGGCGGTGCTCATGGTCATTTCCCTTGAAGGTTTCAGAGGCTCTATTGTAGTCGCAATGTGACTACAGCTTAAGGGCAATGCCGGTTTGCTTACCGTGCTTTGTTGTCCGTTTTCTGAGACGACCCCCTCGTATACGGGGCCAACATCCCCAAGGGGGTGTTAGCCCCTGATGGGTTGATTTATGCCGCCAATAGATCCAGCTGCTCGGCCTGCCCCATTGCTGGTGCGGGCAAAGCTGCGACGGTCTGTACCTCAGCGGGTGCTTGGAGGATCGGGCCACACTCCATCCCTGCCTGCGCAAGAACTTCATCAATGGCTTTTTCCATCCGTTCCGCAACGTTTTCCGAGTCGCGCCCTGATGTCAGTGCGTAGACCGGATTGCGTTCGTAGTAGCTATGGCTTTTGCCTCTGCTAAAAGCTTTGAGATAATCATCAGAATATTTCTCAGCTTGTTCATATTGCTTCTTGAAATGCTCATTTGCATCGCCCATGTCCTGGGGGAGCCATTGGCGTATGCGGCCAACGAAGCGATTCAAGCGATCAACAACCTCATCACTCTTGGGGAAAAAGTGCAGCGTGCCGCTTCCCTTGTAGTAACGATATTCAAAGAACTCTGACGTAAATCGTTCAGAGGTATTGACATTATTTTTTCTAAATGATTGACGAAGACCGAAGTAATCACCGGAAATCCCATTTAGATAGCCAAAAACCTTGTCAATATCACCTAAGAATTGTTCGCATTCATATTGCAGTGCCCCACTACTCCACGTATTGAAACGCGGAATAATGAAGCGCTTCTTACGAATACGCATTCCTACTTTGTGCTTCTGGTTAGACTTCCACGACTTGTAAAACACAACGTTGTCAGAGCTGCGTTCAATAATCGTATCAAACAATCCCAGAACCATATCGGTGTAGATAGATCCCATCGACTGAATCATTCCAGCGAGGAACCCGTGAACATTCGATATCGAAAACTCAAGTGCGTATATTGTCTCAGCATCCGCTTCGAGCTTACGTCTTGCGTGGTTCGACAATTTGTCAGTTAAAAGTGTTGATCTGATAATCTGCGCCCAAGCTTTCCGCTTGAGATCTTCATACCTCTTCGAAAATAGCTCCATAGCTTTTTTTCGAATATCAATCGGATCAGGTCTGAAGTCAGACCCTACCCCCTTTGACTGCATTTCGTCTAGCGTCACTCCCAATTTATCTGATGCGTGCTCGAAGATGGCTTCAAACTCAGATGATTGTCGCGCTGCTTCGATAGCCGCGCTAAAGTGATAGTAGGTGTTCTCGATGAAGTTAGCTGGAAGAGCGAGAGTTTTGCAGATATGAGGGTCAAATTCATGACGACTCAAGTTATCTCCCACTTTTAGCCTCTTCAGAATATTGTCCACATCAGCAAATGCTTCCGGGACTTTATTCAAATAGACAATAGCCACCTCAACATCGGTTTTACGTTCCACATCATCAACGAATTGATCTTGATGGAATGACACACTGCCATGCTTCTCGATCAGCTCCACCAAGCGTTTACGCTCGCGCGTGTATGGATTCTTGATGGTCTGAGCATTGATGCACGCACTGATCTCAGCGTCGTAAACCAAATCCCAAGCATGAAGAACATGTTCCGCACCCTGGTTAAAGGGTGGGTTCATGATCACTTGTGTGACGGAGGCCAGAGACTGAACTTCTAAGAAGTCATGTCCTAGAACCGTTACACCCAGCTCGCGCAAGCTCGCATGGTGCTTGATATCGATTTCGACAGCCGATTTCTTTCGGGACGAAGATTTGTATTTGTCGCGCTGGTCATAGGACCAACGACGACGATCAAAGCGCTCTTCCAGGCTTGGATCGAACCAAGGAACTTCAGTGCCTTCCGGCAGTTCCTCGAACCCGTTCTCAGCGTGTCGAAACAACGCACCCTTACCTGCACTGGGATCACACACATGGACGATGGGCCGTTGGAATTGATGCCACAGCAAAGCCGTTGTGTATGCGCCTGTTGGGTAGTACTGAAAATCCATGATCTGCCTCTTGATTGAGAGACAGTCGCCCCATCTGGGGCGAGCTGCCCCAATGGGTGATTAGCTGACGATGAGGTCCATCTGCAGCTGTTGAAATGCAGCCACCTGAGATCCAGGTGTTGCAGCAATGGGCTTAACTTGAATGCTTCGGGTTTGAGCCGTCAGCACATGCTTCCTGCGCACCTTGGCCAAGCCCTTGGTAAGGGTCTGACTGATGGGCTGCAGGAGCTTCTTGCCCTCTTCCTTGAGCCAACGTGCGTCCCCGCCCACAGAATGAGGGAGGCGCATATCAAGCTTCTTTTTGACGTACACGGTGGCATTCCCGTGGACTGACCATCCATCTTTATCGTTCCAGTAGCCCGCTCCGGTAAGAGCGTTCTCGTTGGCCGAGTAAATGACGAAAGTGCTCATGGCTGCTCCAAAACGTGCTGGAGCAGCGCCCTACCGGGTGTGCCCCGGCTGGGTTGATGGAAGACAAAACCCCACACCCTTCAGGGCGTGAGGTCAGTCACATGGCTGCGATTCAGTAAACAGTTCCCGCGATGAGTTCTGCGCCTGGGTAGGCGTCGAGAGCTTCAGCACGAGCTGCTTTCAGATCCGTGGCCATGGTGTAGTGGAAAGTGAGATCGCTCTCACCCTTTTGAAGCAGAGAAACGCAGTACGACTCCTTGACTTCAAAAGCACTAGCCAGCTCGCAACCCCAATCTGCTTCAGCAATAGCTTGAGCGTTGTTGTCTAGAGCGATAGTGATGACGTTTTGCATGTGGGAACTCCGAAATTTTGCGGAGCGCCCCCCTACCGGGGGTGCGACTATTACGGCCATTCCAGTCTTGACCACCAGTGCCAATCCAAGATTGACCAGGGG
>JAVWLC010000316.1:0-3191 GCA_036638175.1 Raoultibacter sp.
ATGGCTTTTGCGATTGACCGCTACAAGATAATTCCGAACTCATAAAGGAACGTCATGGGAAAGACTTGCAAAGAGCTATTCGCTGGTATCGAATGTACCATCATCGGAAATGAAGACGAATTGGTCGAAGGCATTGCCTACCGAAGCGATACCGTTCAGCCACAGGATGCATTTTTTTGTATTGTAGGCCTCGTGAGCGACGGCCATTCCTATGCGCAAGACGCAATTGACCATGGTGCCAAAGTGCTCGTTGTTGAGCGCAAGGTATACCTTGCTGATGCAACTGATGTAACCGAAGTTGTCGTGAGTGATACGCGAAAAGCGATGGCTCAAGTGGCTGCGAATTTCTATGAACATCCCTCTAAAGACGTTGCTCTTGTGGGAATTACGGGCACCAACGGCAAGACAACAACTACCTATCTTGTTGAACATATCGCTCAAGTTGCAGGCAAGCGAACAGGCGTTATTGGTACTGTTGGTATTCGTATTGGCCAGACTACTGAGAAAAGTGAACACACAACTCCTGAATCTCCAAAGACTGTGTGCGCGCATGCGTGATGAGCATGTTGACATGGTTGCCATGGAGGTGAGTTCGCATGCGCTCGATCTTGACCGCACGTGGGCAACAAAGTTCGAAGTGACAGCTTTTTCAAATCTGACACAGGATCACCTCGATTATCATAAGACGTTTGAGGCTTACTTTGAGGCCAAGGCGCGTCTCTTCTCGAGTGATTATCCTTCTAAGCGCGTCATCTGTATCGATGATAAATATGGTCGCGAATTGCTGCGGCGTTGCTCGGTTGCTGAAGAGAGCGTTATTACTACAGGGTTTGACCCCTCGGCACAAATTAAGCCTGTTGAGGTTACCTATTCAACCACCCATACCTCCGTGGTCCTCGATGTGCGAGGCAGTCGGTATGCCTTTGAATATCCGCTTGTTGGGAAGTTCAATGTTGAGAACATCATGTGCGCATTCGCCATTGGCCTGCAGCTAGGCTATCCTGCGGCAACTATTGTTGAGGCTCTTTCCGAGGCTCCTCAAATTCCTGGTAGACTTGAGCGTGTCCCCAGTGACGACGGACTTGATATTTCCGTTTACGTTGATTACGCGCACACACCTGATGCACTTGAAAAAGCTATCGCTTCCATCAAGGCAGTAACGCGGGGTCGGACACTTGTTGTATTTGGTTGCGGTGGAGACCGTGACACCAGCAAGCGTCCAATAATGGGCGGTGCGGCCCTTACCGCTGATTACGCTATTGTGACATCGGACAACCCGCGTCACGAAGATCCTGAAGCTATTATCGCCGACATTCTCCCTGGCATGACTGCTGGGTTGGATCGCTTTGAGGTCGAGATAGACCGTAGAGCAGCCATAGCACGTGCCATTGCGATAGCAGAGCCTGGCGACGGCATTTTGGTTGCGGGTAAAGGGCATGAGGACTACCAAATCATTGGTGACGAGATCCTTTCGTTTGATGATCGCGTTGTTGTGGCTGAAGAACTGCAACGAGCAGCTCGTAAGGGCGGACGCTAATTTATGAGACTGAACACTAAGCAGATCCTAGAGTACACTGGCGGAGCGCTTCTGGTTGATCCCATTGATGCAAGTAAACTTGCGTGCGGTATCACGTGGGATTCACGAACGGTTACAGTAGGCGATTTGTACGTTGCTCTTCCCGGCGAAAAGGTGGATGGACACAGTTTTGTAGCACCAGCCTTGCGGGCGGGAGCGGCTGTTGTTCTTGTGCAAGATAGTCCCGATGAAGCTACGTGTTTGCTCGCTCGGGAAATGGGCGCAGCAATCATCGAAGTCAGCAATACATCTGCGGCAATAACTGATCTCGCCCGTGCATGGCGTGGATTTTTGCGCTGTCATGTTGTTGGCCTTACGGGTTCAACTGGAAAAACCACGACAAAAAACCTTGTGCGCGATGTCTTGGCGGCGTCGATGAGTGTTGTTGCTACCCAGGGCAATCAGAACAATGAACTGGGTGTACCAAAAACGTTGCTTGCGGCTGATCCCGAAACGCAGGTTGTTGTTGTCGAGATGGGCATGCGTGGCCTTGGCCAAATTACTGAACTCTGCGAATTCGTGAAGCCCGATATGGGTATCATTACAAATGTGGGAGAGAGCCACATTGAGCTTCTTGGTTCGCGTGAGAATATAGCACGTGCTAAAGCTGAGCTTATCGAAGCACTTCCGTCGGCAACGGGCTGTGCATTTTTGAATGCGAGCGACGAATATACTGCATATATTCGCGAGTATGCGCACGTCGAGCAACGCGATGTTGAGGTTGTACTTTTCGACGGATCGCCTCATGTTCATGATGAAGCATGTGTCTATGCGACTGATGTTGAGCTTGATCCTGAAGGTAAACCTCACTTTAAGCTGCACATCGGCGAAGCATGTGTTGCGTGCGCACTTAACCTGCGAGGACTTCACAATGTACACAACGCCTGCGCAGCAGCAAGTGTAGGAGCTCGGCTTGGTATGGACATAGCAACTATTGCCCATGCGCTTGCGCACGCTGAGCCTGAAGCGGGGCGGCAGCGTGTCATTCAAGCGCGTGGGGGTTTTTCTGTTATTGACGATGCCTACAATGCTAACCCTGATTCCATGCGTGCGTCGCTTGCAATGTTCTCGTCTCTTTCAATTTCTGGTAAACGTATTGCCGTATTGGGCGACATGGGCGAGCTTGGCGATTATGCTTGTGCTTGTCATGAAGGTGTCGGGCGAGCTGCGGCATCGGCAAATCTTGATATACTTTTTTGTATTGGAGAACTTTCAGCGCACATCGCGCGTGCAGCGCGTGAAGCGGGCATGGGTGCTGATGTTGTATTTGAGACCGAATCTATCCCTGAGGTGTTAGGGGAATTAGACAACGTGCTCGAGCCAGGCGATGCGGTGCTCGTCAAAGCATCTCATTTCATGGGATTGGAGCGTGTTGTTGGGGGGCTTGTAAACTAATATGTTTTCGATTTTTGCACAATATCCAACGTTTCTCGTATTTCTTGCCATCGTGCTCGCGATTGCGGTAACGATGGTGCTCATGCCTATCTGGATTCGCTTTTTGAGGAGTAGCCAGATTGGCCAGCAGGTTCGTGCTGATGGACCAGAAAGCCATCTTGTCACCTAGAGCCCTTTTGTCGCGCTGGAGAGACAGTTCTAAATACTACCCAACCTTCGA
>JAVWLC010000317.1:0-3190 GCA_036638175.1 Raoultibacter sp.
CCAACAATCATCGGCTTGTGAATACGCACCGTTTTGTTAGGACGCATCGGGTCTTTGTGTCGCACGTTAGCAGTAGCTAGGGGCAGACCTTTAGGAGTCTTGCCACGCTTGTACGCATTGACGTAACACTCAAGTGCGTTCTCTTTCATCAGACGCGGTGTGGACTTGATCAGCGCATTAAGCGACAGACCTTTCTCCATCTTCGGCGTCTTTGGAGGTTGCGGTACAACTTGAGGCTTGAACGGCGTGATCATAATCGCACGTTTCTCACCTTTCGTCATACGTCTGGATTTAGCAGATGCAGCACTCATTGTCTTAACAGCTTGCGCGAGCTTGCCACGCTTCGCTTGCTTGTGTGCTTTATTTCGAATGTCGGCCTCTTTAGCGGCTTTCGACTTCTTAGGTTTCTTGGCGAGTGACTTGTACGCCATAATTAACTCCATTAAGCAGGTACAGGCGCGGCTTACGAATGTCAGTAAGCTGGGTCAGATTGCGAATGTCGTACTGGCGGCGATACGCAAAATCAGGATCGTCCTGAGAGAAGAAGCGAGTGACTAACGGTTGGAAGTCACCGCTCTTTTCAGCAATGACTGGCATCAGACCGAAGTGCAATGCAGTGCGAGTGAATGCGCGTAATAGCCAACACGTATTCACTTCACAGTTTCGATCTTGCAGCGCCGAGAAAACATTACTCGGCTTCATCTGGAGACAGGCTTTGCTCATCACCAGATAACCATTACGCTGTTCAATTGTTGCAGCCACTACAGGGTAGATCATCCGCTTGATACACATGTAACGAATCGCGATCAGAACATCGATCATCGCATCATGCGTCTTCGGCACATCAACGGGATCGCTATTCAATGTCCTCGTCATCAGTGCTTTCAGCATCTGCATCCCCGTCATCACCTTCGGATTCATCTGCGTCAGGGTCTTCAACGTCTTCTTCGTCTGCGTTTCCATCTCCGTCAGATTTCTTTCCACCCTTCTTAGCTTTAGCGTCTCCATCGGAATCGTCTCCACTATCATCGGAAGAATCATCTGCATCATCGTCGCCACCTCCAAAGCCAAAGTCTGGCTCATCACCATCTTCACCTTCTTTATCAGCATCCGTATCAGCGTCATCTTCCTTAGGTTTAGAATCGGCATTCTTCTTGCCTTTCTTACCTTTTACAGAATCACCGCCACCTGCCTTTTGAGCTAACTTCTCTTTGTCCTTAGCTTCTTCTGTCAGGCGGAGTTTCTTCTCAAGGGACGCATATTCGCTAACGTCTACGCGACCCGTAGTGGACTCTGGGCTACTTACCTTACTGCGGTTCTTGTCCGCAGAAGTCTGGCTCAGGCTAATATAAACGATCATGAATCACCTCATGTATAACGTGAATTTGGTTCGTTACCGTCGAGAATATCCAACAGGATTGTGCTGCGATACTCAAGCAACAGACGGTGGCTTTCAATGTTCTTGTCTTGGCTTATTACCAGCTCATCCAGTCGATTAATCTTTCGCTGAATCTCCGGCGTTGGGTGCCTGCGACCCAAGATAGTCATCTTAACCACAAGTTGTTCTCTCGTGGTTAAGTACGCTCCAAGGCTCTCGCATGTTTGACTGAATAACATCAGCATCACGAGGTACTTCCGAGACACAACCTGATGAGGCGGCCTCACCCTGTCCAGAACTACGTCAACACATCGCGGTACGACGTAGCCCAGATGTTCCATGCGTGTGACAGACTCCTTAAGTCGGCGCAGTGAACGTTCATAGTCTTTTTGTATGCTCATAGCTCAAATGTTTTTACGATGTGCTTCGGACGTTGCGATTTCTTTTGCTTGTCGGGAAGCAGACCTTGTTGTTGAGTTTTCCGTCCAGTACTTATGATTTCCGTATAAGTAAGGTCGGGGTTGGCCATGATTCGCTGCTCTAACTTCTTCATGAAGTCAATCATGTGTGATTGAATAAAGCAATAATCGACAAACGGACATGTGTCATATCCATGGAACTCGTCCCAATAATACTCGGCGCTCTTACACGGTTTACGTTTGATCGCTGGCAGCAGGTCTCCCGTCTTAGCCGATTTTACCGCAGCATCCCATGCGCGTATTTGGGTCATCATAAAGTCTTTGGCGCGTTTGGCCTCGGACTCATCGAACACAAAGGTCTTCTCGACAAACTTCTTCGGATTGTCTCGTGGAACATATACCAAGGTGTAGTCAACGATGTTGTAGCCATAACGCTTTTTCAGCAGGTATGCGTAAGTCGCGATCTGGAAGCGGTGATACTTAACGAAGAAAGATCCATCAGCAGCTTTGGTCACCATAGTCGATTTCAAATCTATCAGGCTGTACGTACCGTCAAGATTATCAATCAGTCCATCGACGTAACCTTTGAGTGACTTATACAGCACCTTGAGTTCTGCATATGCCATAGGTTGATCGCACGACGGACAACGATTGTTCGTGCTTCGAGTTCGCGTGTATTTGCCTTTCTTGTACTTACCGTCAACCGTTTTGCCTTTGGTCTTTGGGTACTCAGGGCATTTCTCATTCGTACATTTCCAGTGACCAACCATCTGACCACTGTGCCCCAGAGCGTTCTGCAACGATTCGTGCATCCCTGTCCCTGCTTTCGCAAAGATGTTCAGCAACGTACCAGACTCTCCGGTCATGCACTTGTTATGCTTCTGGTAAATCAGTTTCGCAGTTTCTTGAATAGGGCAGATGGGGAACATCGATGGACTAACACGCTTCTTTGGCCAACGCTTCTCCTGATTCTTTACATCAAGGGCAGCGTCGATCATCTTGCCGATGCGAGATAGTACGCGAGTATCATTTGTTCTGGCTGGTACGTTTGCGAACGTTCTCATCATCGTCCTCACTAATGGCAATCGTGTCTTCAAAGAAAACAAATTTATAGTAACGAGCGCCAAGCAAGTAGCATCTCATCTCAACATCATTCTCGGTCACGTTGTAGAACATACGCAGACTACGGACTGACTCGATCAAAGCATCTGTCGTAAAGATAGAGCGTGGTAGCTGTAGGCCAATCATGTGGCCGTTCTTGGCGAAAGCGCCATACTTCTGAGGCTCAACACGAATCAGGTCGCAAAACGCTAACCAATGAGCCGCATAGAAACGACGTTCAACCGAAGTAACATAACGATGTGTGTTCATTCGTATTGTCCTTACATTCTGT